>SBHH01000227.1 GCA_006226265.1 Alphaproteobacteria bacterium
CCTGGGATACAATCTGCATAATCTATACATCCGGAACGACGGGGCCATCGAAGGGGACCATGATTTCGCATGCGCAAGCCTATGGCTATGCAGCAATTGTACAACAGGACGTGATGACTGCCGAAGATGTCAGTCTGGTGGTTCTGCCGCTTTTCCATGTGACTGCAAAATGGGGGGGCGTTTACGGTGCCTATATTTATAACGCATCAGCGGTTGTTTTGCCAAAATTTTCAGCGAGTACCTTCTGGGACAGCGCGCGAGAATTCGGATGTACAACCGCCAGAATGCTGGGCACAATCGCGCAGTTTCTGCTCAACCAGCCCGAGCGGCCCGATGACAAAACTCAACCTATCAAGAAAATCGGCATCACTCCGGTCATAGCGGATCTGGAGAAATTCAAGCAGCGATTTGGTGTGAGCGGAGTTTTGACAGCCTACGGGTCAACCGAAGCGTCGGTTGTATCTGCCGCGCCGCTTGGGCAGGGACTGCCCGGCTATGCGGGATTTATACGCGATGACATTGAAGTGCGCATTGTCGATGAACATGACATGGAAGTTCCGGTGGGAGAAGTCGGCGAACTGATCGTCCGGACCAAGGAGCCATGGATGATCCTGCAGGGCTATCTCAATATGCCCGAAGCAACAAATAAAGTATTGCGCAACGGATGGTTCCATACCGGGGATCTGATGCGCGAGGCCCCGAACGGGCAGATTGTTTTTTGCGATCGCAATAATGATGCAATCCGTAGAAAGGGAGAAAATATTTCCAGCTTCGAGGTCGAACGGGAAATCAACGCCCATCCTTCCGTATTTGAATCTGCCGTCATCAAGGTAGCCAGCGACCATGTGGATGATGACGTCAAGGCATGTGTTGCGGTTAAATCCGGGGCGCCCATCGACTATGAAGAGCTGGTCGAATTCCTCGTTCCGCGGTTGCCAGACTTCATGTTACCCCGATATGTGGAATTCTTCGAGACTTTGCCGAAAACTCCCACGGAAAAAATACTTAAATCAGAGCTAAGAAAAAACTCGCTCAATCAGCGAACCTACGACTGTGAGAGACACTGTTTTGTCGCCTGAGGTGTTGATTTGAAATAGGCGGATCACTCCTCTTTTTCGCACTGCTAACCTATGGAGTAAATATAATGGGCGGTCCCCTGACAGGACTTAGAGTGATAGAATTTTCGGGTATCGGTCCGGGTCCCTTTTGCGGCATGCTCCTTGCCGATATGGGAGCCGATGTCATATGCGTCGACCGTAAATCTGCAGAAATTTCAGCTTCAACGGCCACGTTCTTCCGTGGCAAGCGTTCGATAGAACTGAATTTAAAAGATTCTTCCGATGTAGAAACCGCGTTGCGGCTTATCGAAAGCTCGGACGCGTTGATCGAAGGATTTCGTCCCGGCGTAATGGAGCGGCTGGGGCTCGGCCCTGATGTCTGCCTGGAACGCAATCCGTCTTTGATTTATGGCCGCATGACCGGATGGGGACAGGAAGGACCTCTGGCCCGGTCCGCAGGACACGACATCAATTATATTTCGCTGACAGGTGCGCTGGCGGCGATCGGCCCCAAAGACGGCCCTCCCTCTATTCCCCTAAATCTCATTGGTGATTTTGGGGGAGGCGCTCTTTATCTGGCCATGGGCATCTGCGCCGCTTTGTTCGAACGCTCCCGCTCAGGCAAGGGACAGGTTATCGATGCGGCAATGGTGGACGGTGCGACATCACTGGCGAGTACCTTTATTACCCGCATGGCGGAGGGCGGATGGAATGAAAGCCGGGCTTCGAACCAGATTGACGGCGGGTCCCCTTATTACAACGTCTATGAAACCGCAGACGGGAAATACATCTCTGTCGGCAGTATTGAGCCGCAGTTTTTTTCGATGCTGAAAGACAAGCTGGAACTGACGGGGCCCTTGTGGGAACAGCAATTGAACCGTGAGAACTGGCCAGAGATGATTGCCAAATTGGGAGAAATCTTCCGTAGCCGTTCGCGAGATGAATGGTGCGATCTGCTGGAAGGCACGGATGTCTGCTTCGCGCCTGTTCTTTCCTTCGCCGAAATCGCGAAGCATCCACATCTTGAAGCGCGAAAGACTGTTGTAAATATTCAGAATACTCTGCAGTCCAACGCCGCCCCGAGGTTTTCCAGAACCCCGTCGGAGGTCGGCAGGCCGTTGAAGCGGATAGGATTTCATACTGAAGACATTCTGAACGAACTGACCGAAAAGGAAGGCCGGTAACTGGATCACATAACGAATGAAAAGAGTGGCAAGTCAGGGGCGGCAGACAGATTCTATGTAAACCGGACAAGAGAACAGCATCATCCTGAGCGAGAAATAAAAATGCGTGGATACTTGGATCCGTGCATGAAAAAGGTCAGGCCTTTAAAAGGAGGAACAGTATGTCGTCAGCAATTTCGTCAGAACAGCCGTTTGCGGATCCCCGCATTCCAGCGCGCGATCAATGCGTGCTGAGGCACATCCTTGACCGTCTGGCGGCGCAGACTCCCGAACGGGATTTTGCCTGGTTCGAAAACGAAGATCCCTGGACATACAAACGTACTCAGCAAGAGGCGCAAAGGACGGCATCAGGTTTGCAAAAACTGCAGATACAGCGGAATGACCGGGTGCTGGTATGGTTACCGAATGGCCCGACATTGCTACGCTGCTGGTTCGGAATCAATTATATCGGCGCTGTCTATGTTCCTGTGAACACGGCATATCGCGGCAATCTGCTTGAGCATGTTATCAGGAACTCGGACGCAAAGGTGCTTATTGCTCACGCCGAACTCGTCGATCGTTTGAAATCCGTTGACCTTGCCAATCTGGAAACAGTCGTCGTAGTGGGCGGAAAGGAGGCAACTGAAGATCTGGAGACGTTATCGGTTCACGGCGCGGAAGCGCTTGGTGCGCTGGGAGATATTCCCGAACCGCTGGAACAGCCCATCGATCCGTGGGACCTTCAGTCAATAATTTACACATCGGGAACAACCGGTCCTTCAAAAGGGGTTTTATCATCCTACCTGCATCTGTATACGATGACGACCAGCCTGAACAAAATGCTGACACCCGACGACAGACGGCTCGTCAATCTCCCTCTTTTCCACGCTGGGGGGACGAGCAGCATATACGGTATGCTGACAAAGGGTGGAGCAATTGCGCTGGTCGACTCATTCAAAACGGACAGGTTCTGGGATACCATCCGGCGTTCAGGCTCGACCTGCGTAACGTTGCTTGGGGCGATGACATCTTTCCTGGTCAAGGCACCCAGTCATTCCGACGACCGGAATCATCCTTTGCGAACGGTAATCATGGTTCCCCTGTCGGAGGACGTAGCGGTTTTTACAAAGCGTTTCGGTGTTGATGTCTATACGGCTTTTAATATGACGGAAATCAGCGGCCAGTTGGTATCCGAACGTAATCCAGCAAAGACGGGTTCATGCGGAAAGGTGCGCGCCGGAGCCGAGGTGCGGCTGGTGGACACGAATGATTGCGAAGTCCCGGTCAATTCCGTTGGTGAGCTGATTGTCCGCGATGAGAGGCCCTGGGGACTGAACCATGGCTATAACAACAATCCGATTGCCACGGCGGCGGCCTGGCGAAATGGCTGGTTCCATACGGGCGATCTTTTTACCCGCGACGAAAGCGGTACTTTCTTTTTCGTTGATCGCGCCAAGGATGCTATCCGCCGGAGAGGCGAAAATATCTCATCTTTCGAGGTCGAGAACGAAGTGGCCGCATATACGGGCGTGCGTGAAGCTGCGGCCATCGGCGTCCCCAGTCCGCTTGGGGAAGACGAATTACTGGTTGTTATTGCCCCTGTTCCCGGCTCTTCAGTGGACCCCGCCGCCCTGATTGAGTTTCTGATCCCGCGAATGGCGCATTTTATGATCCCGCGTTATGTCCGGATCATGAAAGAACTGCCCAAAACACCTACGCAAAAGGTCCAGAAACATTTGCTTCGACAGGAAGGCGTGACAGCGGACACATGGGATCGGGAACAGGCGGGCATACGCATCTCGCGGCAAAAAATACGTAACCTTACGTAATTTACCGGCGCAGTGTAATCGTGTCGCGCTATTATGCGTAACCGATTCCCGGAGAAATAAGAAGGAAAAGGGAAGAAAAAATGACTGACGCTTTTATAATCGACGCCTGTCGTACCCCGCGTGGGATTGGCAAGGTTGGTAAGGGGGCTCTCGCCCATCTTCATCCGCAGCATCTTGGCGCGACCGTTCTCTCGGCGCTTGCAGAGCGGAACAGCCTTGATACCTCCGAGGTGGACGACATTATCTGGGGCACATCGACGCAGGTCGGCAAACAATCCAGTGATCTCGGCCGGATGGCCGCGCTTTTGGCCGGGTTCGACACCAGGGCCTCCGGCACGACAGTCGACCGTTTTTGCGGCTCCGGGATTACAACGGTTAATCTCGCCGCAGCCCAGATCATGTCAGGCATGGAAGATCTGGTGATTGCGGGAGGAACGGAAATGATGAGCTATACGGCCTCGATCGCCGATCCGAATTCACCGGCCATGCTGGACAAGGGCAATATGGAGCTTCGGGAAATCCATCCGCAGTCGCAACAGGGGGTCTGCGCCGACGCCATCGCCACATTGGAAGGAATTGACCGCAAAGCCGTCGATGAACTTGCCGTTGAAAGTCAGAAACGTGCCGACAAGGCTATCCGCGAAGGCCGCTTCGACAAATCTCTCATTCCGGTAAAAAATCCGGATGGCTCTGTCGCGCTTGACCGGGAAGAATTCCCGAGACCGGGCACCACGATGGAAAGCCTCGCCGGCCTGAGAACCGTTTTTGACATGTTCAGGGATATCGTTGTTGATGACACGGGCGAAACTTACGGCAGCCTAATTACACGGAAATATCCGCAGATTAAGGGTTTCAATCATGTTCATCATGCCGGGAACTCCTCCGGCGTTGTCGATGGCGCTGCGGCGTTGCTGCTGGCTTCGGGCGACTACGCTAAAAAGCACGGCTTGAAACCGCGCGCGCGGATTGTTGCGACGGCAAATATGGGCGACTGTCCGACATTGATGTTAAATGCGCCGGTTCCGGCCGCGAAAAAGGTTCTCGCCAGGGCGGGGCTTACTGTGGACGATATTGATCTTTGGGAAATAAACGAAGCTTTCGCGATTGTTGCAGAAAAGTTTATCCGAGATTTGAAACTCGACCGGAGTAAGGTCAATGTGAACGGCGGTGCGATGGCTCTCGGTCATCCGATTGGCGCGACCGGGTCGATCCTGATCGGCACACTTCTCGATGAGTTGGAACGGCAGGATAAAAAGCGCGGGCTGGTTACCATGTGTGCCGCTGGCGGCATGGCACCTGCGATAATAATCGAGCGCGTCAGCAATTAAAAAGTTCTGCCGGACGGACAGCGCACCGGCTTCCTTTCATGTCGCAACAGGTTGTGAAATCTTCAAATTGCTGCGGCATGTGGCGGGGAAGAGGATCGGTTTCAGGTTCTGGTGCCCGCACCCGGACTTGAACCGGGAAGCCCTTTCGGGCGGCAGATTTTAAGTCTGCTGTGTTTACCAATTTCACCATGCGGGCGGCAGGGTGACCCTACTCAAAGCGGTCTTTGCAAACAAGCGGATAATGGCTTTGCGGGGTTACTTTTTTGCCCCGGATTATGGACGAACGGGAGGCAGCATTGTGTCAGCTTGTCTCGACGGCGCTCGCGCCAAGGAGGGAGAGTTCCGCCATCAGCTTGTCAAACGCAGCATCGAGGGAGCCAGCCTCGGTCGAGCGGAGAACGAGGTTCGTGCCGACCTCTCCTTGCCGGAAGTAGGGATAGGAGCCGATGGAGACACCGGGATATTCCTTCTGCACCGCGCCAAGTTGTGCGGCGACCTTCCCTTCCGGCAGGCCGGCGCCGATTGTCCGGCTCAGCATTTTCGCCCCGCCCGTCAGGGTCGGTGCAATGCCTTCGAACATCGCCTGCAGGATGACCGGCACCCCCGCCATTACATAGACATTCTCAAGGTTGAAACCCGGCGCCTTGCTGACCGGATTGGGGATGAGCGCCGCGCCGTCCGGGATGCGGGCCATGCGCTTTCGGGCATCGTTGAACTCGATCCCGCTGGTCTCGTAATGGCGGGTCAAAATAGCCATGGCCTCCGGGTGATGATCGATGCCGACGCCAAAGGCGGCGGCGATGGAATCGGCGGTGATATCGTCATGGGTCGGGCCGATCCCGCCCGAGGTAAAGACATAATCGAACTTCGAGCGGAGCGCATTGACCGCGCCCGCAATCTCCGCCTCGATATCGGGGACGATGCGCGCCTCACGAAGCTGAATGCCAAGCTCTCCCAGCCGTTCGGCGAGATAGGCAAGGTTCTTGTCCTTGGTCCGGCCGGAAAGGATTTCATCGCCGATCACGAGGATCGCGGCGGTTACGATTTTGGAAGTTGCGGCCTCTTCGCCCATGAATAAGTTCCAATTTTTTGCTGTCCTGCAGTTGCCATGTACTTTGTCTTCAAGATAAAGATTGGGCAATGATTTTTTATGGAAATTCCCGAAGCGGGAGTTGAAAGCGAAGGGATCCCCATGCGATTTGCCGCGCCCCTCATCAAGGGAACATTGATCAAACGCTATAAGCGTTTCCTGAGTGATATCGAGCTTGAAAGCGGAGAGGTTGTAACGGCGCATGTCGCCAATCCGGGCTCGAT
Organism: Alphaproteobacteria bacterium; assembly: GCA_006226265.1. Taxonomy (GTDB): domain Bacteria; phylum Pseudomonadota; class Alphaproteobacteria; order Sneathiellales; family Sneathiellaceae; genus Sneathiella. The sequence continues at coordinate 6,693 of SBHH01000227.1, forward strand.
GATGGGGCTGAAGGAGCCCGGC
>SBHH01000136.1 GCA_006226265.1 Alphaproteobacteria bacterium
TTCGTTCGAACGAATTAATTCTAACTATCAGGAGAAAAAATATGCGTCAGCTTGTTAAATCCGATACAGCCTCGCCCAAGGTCATGCTTCTGGAAGCGGCAAAGGAAGTCTTGCTTGCGGAAGGATATGCCGGCCTTTCCACGCGTGCAATCGCGGCCGCTGCGGAAACGCAAATGAGCCAGATCCGGTATCATTTCGGGTCGAAGGAAGGCATGCTTCTCGCCCTGTATGAATATATGACGGAACAGTTGATCCAACGGCAAACCAGACTTTTTACGGATCCGGAGATCACGCTTTCAAAAAAATGGGAGATTGCCTGCGATTATCTGGATGATGATATTGATTCCGGGTATGTGCGGGTTCTGCAGGAACTGATTGCCGTCGGGTGGTCAATTCCGTCAATTGGCGAGGCGGTCAGCTCCGGACTGGCGCTATGGCGGAAGCTCCATATCGATCTCGCCCGGGAGTTTCAGAAGGAATACGGATCGCTCGGGCCGTTCGGGCCCGAAGATATTGCGGCACTGGTCGGACCGCTTTTCATTGGTGTTGAAGCCTACTTACTCCTCAATTGTGAGGAGCCGGATTTACCCCTCCGTCAGGCCCTTCGCCGGATTGGCGACGTTATCCGTCATTATGAAGATCAAGTGAGGCAGCCGTGATGCGTGCTGCCGTCTCACAGTCCGAGGGTACGATCGATCGTGATGGCGTAGAGCTGCACTACGAAGTCTATGGGGAAGGGGAGCATACGATCCTCTTTATTCCTCCCTGGTCAATCGTTCATTCCCGGATATACAAAGGCCAGATTCCTTATTTCAGCGATCATTTTCGGGTTGTTACCTTTGATCCGCGCGGTAACGGCAAAAGTGGCCGGCCATCCACTGCCAGTGATTATAATATTGATTTCATGGTTGAGGATGCTCTCGTTATTCTGGATGAAACCAAAACGGAGAAAGCTATTGTTTTCGGCCTGTCGCTCGGGGGGCTTTATAGTGCGCTGCTGGCGTCTTATTTCCCCGAACGGGTAGAGGCGCTGATTGCCTGTGGCACGGTCATGCCGCTTGTTCCCGCGCATGCCCATAAAGATCGGGCCTCTTATGAGGCAAAGCGCGACGACTATCAGGGATGGCAGAAATTTAACGAGCAATACTGGCTTGATCACTACGAGGATTTCTGCGCCTTTTTTATGAGTCGCCTGTTTTGCGAAGCGCATTCAACAAAGCAGATCGAAGACGGGATTGCCTGGTCCTCCAGTGGAGACGGCGAGATGCTGGCGATGACTTATGCCGCTGGAAGCCCGGTGAAATACCGTATTGATGAAAGCGTATACCGCCGGATCACGTGCCCGAGCCTCTGGATACACGGGCTGGCTGACGAAGTAACGCCCCCCTCAATGTCCGAAAAGGGCGCTGAACTGACCAAAGGGGAGCTGCACCTGTGGCCGAGAGTGGGCCATGCTCCAAACGCCCGCTTCCCTGCGCGCGTCAATATGCTGGTCCGGGATTTTCTGGCCCGCAAACTGGGAATTCACGAACCGGTGCGAGGGAGAGGGACGGCAACGGCTCCGTCACGCAAGACGCACAATCGGGATAAAAAAATCCTCTATCTGTCTTCACCCATCGGACTTGGTCATGCAAGGCGGGATCTGGCAATCAGCCATGAGCTGCGCAAACTGCATTCCGGACTTCGTGTGGACTGGCTGGCGCAGGATCCGGTAACACGGTTTCTCGATATGAATAATGAGCGCATCCATCCCGGCAGCTGCAGGCTGGCAAATGAGTCAGCACATATTGAGGCTGAATCCGGAGAGCATGATTTGAACGCTTTTCAGGCCATCCGGAACATGGACGAGATTCTGATCAAGAACTTCATGATATTTCAGGAGGTTCTCGAACAGGATAAGTACGACCTGGTTATCGCAGACGAGGCCTGGGATGTGGATCACTACTGGCATGAGCATCCGGATTTGAAGAGAACTCAAATCGCATGGCTCACAGACTTTGTCGGATGGGTTCCGATGCCCGGAAACGGGGCTTATGAAGCCTTCCTGACCGAAGATTACAACGCCGAGATGATCGGCCATGTGGAAAATAATCCCCGACTGCGGGACCGGTCAATTTTTGTAGGTAACCCCGCCGATATAATACCACACAGCTTCGGTAAAAATCTGCCCCGGATGCGGGACTGGATTCCCAGGCATTTCGATTTTTGCGGCTATGTGCTGGGCCGTCATCCGCAGGAATTTGGCGCGCGTGACGAGCTTCGGAACCGGTTGGGCTACCGATCGGACGAAAAAATCTGCATCGTTACGGTTGGAGGTTCGGGGGTTGGCGCAAACCTTATCCGGCGAACTATCCAGGCCTATCCGATTGTCAAATGGCATCTGCCTGAACTTCGAATGATCGTCGTGACGGGTCCCCGTTTGGACCCGAACCGGTTCGATGCGCCTGAAGGTGTGGAACTCAGGTCTTTTGTCCCGGATCTTGACCGGCATCTTGCGGCCTGCGACCTCGCACTGGTTCAGGGTGGGCTGACGACGGCAATGGAACTGACAGCGGCAGGGGTCCCGTTTCTGTATTTTCCACTGAAAAACCATTTTGAACAAAATTTTCACGTTGCACATCGGCTGGATCAATATAACGCCGGCCGCCGCATGCAGTATGACGAGAGCAGTCCCGAACATATCGCCGAGGCGATGCGCGAAGAACTCTTGTCTTCAAAGCAGTTCAAGCCGGTTGAACCGGATGGGGCTGCCCGTGCCGCCAGAATGCTTTCAGAACTTCTATGAGAGTGCATTCGCGTTGATTTTTCGCCCTCGGTAGCATGCAGAGGGGGCAATAATACTGGAGGATATCATGTCGGGATTCATTGCCGTTATTTACGGCATAGCTGCATATTGCGTTTTCTTTGTCTCGTTTCTTTATGCGATCGGGTTCGTTGGAAATATTATCGTTCCGAAGTCAATCGATTCAGGGGCAGCCGGACCGCTGGTCCCGGCCATTGTGGTTAATGTAATTCTTCTGGGATTGTTCGCGGCGCAGCACAGCGTGATGGCCCGTCCGGCGTTCAAGCGCTGGTGGGTAAAACTTGTGCCAAAATCGGTTGAACGCAGTACCTATGTGTTGCTGGCGAGCCTTGCGCTCGTACTTCTCTACTGGCAGTGGAGAACGATCTCATATCCGGTCTGGACGGTTACCGATACATTCTGGATCACCGTACTTCAGGTGGTTTTCTGGGCTGGATGGGCCATGGTTCTGATCAGCACGTTTCTGATCAACCATTTTGAACTGTTCGGTTTGCTGCAGGTCTATGCAAGGCTTCGCGGCAAGGAATTGCCAGCCCCGGTTTTCAGAACGCCCGTGTTCTACAAGCTGGTCCGCCATCCGATCTATCTCGGTTTTCTTCTAGCCTTCTGGGCGGCGCCAGTGATGACTGCCGGGCATCTGCTTTTTTCAATTGCGACAACCGGTTACATTCTGTTGGGGATTTATCTTGAGGAGCGTGATCTTATAGCACTCTTCGGCGAACAGTACCGGCAATATCGCCGTCGGGTCGGCATGCTCATTCCGCGGCCGGGCTTAGGCGCAGACAAGTCTGCGGTGTCTGACGGGCAGGAAAAGGAACACTCCGACGCCTGATATTGAAAGAGCCTGTCGCCGAACTGAACCGGCACAGGCTTTTCAGGTGTAGTCGATGACATGTTTGACAGCCGGAGGGACAGGTCCTTGACGGAGCACCGGTTCCCCCGGCTTCAGGGTTTCTTCTTTACTGCTTCCCGACGCATGATCAGCTCATCTGATAGCCCGGGGTCGATTGGGAGAGGGCCTCTTCCTCTTCCGTCATGTCTTCAGGGATAGCCTCGAACAGCGGCGTGGTCATGTATCGCTCCCCGGTGTCGGGCAGCATGCAGAGAATGACGGAGCCGGGCGCGGCCTTCTCGGCGATCTGCATGGCGACGCCGAACGTGGCACCGCCAGAGATGCCAGTCAGGATGCCTTCCTTCCTGGCCAGAGCTTGCGCCCATTTGACAGAGTCGGGACCGGAAATCGGTTGAAGATCATCGTAACCGCCATTATCGATCGCCTCCTGCAATACCTTTGGGATGAAATCCGGAGTCCAGCCCTGAATGGGATGCGGCTCCCAGGCGCTGTGGCTGCGGGCGGGGGCACCATCCGCACGCCGCTCCTGTGCATCACCGCTGCCAACAATCTGAGCGTTGGCGGGCTCTGACATTATGATTTTTACATCCGGCCGGTCACGCCGGAGAAGGCGGGAAACCCCTGTCACGGTGCCACCGGTGCCATACCCGCTAACGAAATAATCGAGCTTTTGTCCGGCAAAATCAGCGAGGATTTCGCGGGCTGTCGTGGCCTCGTGGATATCGGCATTGGCATCGGTTTCGAACTGCCGCGCGAGAAACCAGCCGTTGGCCTCGGCCAGTTCGACGGCCTTCTGATACATTCCGTAGCCCTTTTCGGCCCGCGGTGTCAGGATAACTTTTGCCCCAAGCATACGCATCAGCTTGCGCCGTTCGATTGAGAAGCTGTCCGCCATGGTGACCACAAGGGGATAGCCCTTTTGCGCGCAGACCATGGCAAGGCCGATCCCGGTATTGCCGCTGGTCGCCTCAACGACCGTCTGACCGGGCTTTAGCTTGCCACTCCGTTCGCCAGCTTCAATAATATTAACGGCGAGACGGTCCTTTACCGAGCTTGCCGGATTGAAAAACTCGGCCTTTACATAAAGGGTGACGTTGTCCGGAGCCAGGTTGTTCACCCGGATGCAGGGAGTATTGCCAATCGTGTCCAGAATACTGTCATAGAGTTTTCCCCGGCCTTCAGTCGTTCGGATTTTTGTTGAATTACCCATTTTGCATATCTTTCCTTGTGATTGGAGGTGCACATTCTATGAAAAGTATAGGTGTTTAGCCGCAGGAGTACATGAAGATCTTCTAAAGAAACCGGTTTGATTTTTTTTGCCCTCACCGGCGGCCTGTCAAAGTTTTTTCATATCAAGTTCTCGGCAACATATTAGTTCGCTCGAACGAACTAATCAATGAGTCAGGCAATCTTTATTTTTCCGCGTCGAGTCCATACTGGACACGTTTGAGCCAGTCCTTCATCAGCGCGTGAAAGAGCTCCGGTTGCTCCCATGCAAGACTGTGTCCGGCATGATCGAGGAGGGCAAAACTCGCGCGTGGATAATGCGCTAGCATCTCAATGGCGTCGCGATAACCGGCAATGGCGTCTTGACGTCCGGAAAGGATCAGACAGGGATCTGTAAACGTCGTTTGGGGGGTGCCGAGATCGAATGAGAATTCGAAATGGTCATTAATCCTTGCTTCCATTGCGGTATCGTGCAAGGCGCTGGCGGGTATTTTGGTGCGCCGGATTTTGTCGAGAATTTCGGCATTTTGAATTACCAGACGGTCAAAGCGCGCAATTTCTTCCGGAGCCAGGTCGGACCGGAGATCGTCCGCTGTCACCATCGTCTGATGGGGCGGCAGATGTTTTGCAGATTCTGTTCCGAAATCACCCGGGACGATCAGCATCATGCCGCAAACTTCTGTCGGCTTCTTATGCGTGATTCCCCGGGCAAGATAACTGCCGCGAGATTCGCCAATCACTGCAAACCGTTGATCAGGAAGAATTTTTTCTGTGAATTCGATGAGGATATCCAGAACGTCGTCCTGTGTGCTCACTGTTTCGGACGCATCCGAAAGCCCGTGACCGGGCAGGTCAAGATAAAGCCGCCGCCATTCGCTTTGCCGTTCGAATGACGGTTCGAGAGCATCCACCATGTGGCGATGGTCAAGTTTGCCGCCATGCAAGACAAGGAGCGGGGTGCCGGTGCCAATGTCCCGGAAATTCATTTGCCCCTTTGAAAGGCACAATTTTGTAGCTGCCGTCCGCGGCAAATTCCGTTGTCCCCGTTAGGATTGGTCGTATTCGGCGGATGTGTCGGAATGCTGGAAACATGTCAGCATAATCCAGATCGCCGATTACCCAGCAAAAATTGCCATATTGGGGAATGCGGAGTCAAGAACACCCGCAGGGAGGTCTTGAGATTCGCTTCGGGCGAGGCAGACAACCGTATCAGGGTGCATTGGAAGAAGAAAGGCTTGTCTCGTCAATTACCTCTGTCAGCAGCTGCTTGAGATGGCTGAGCTTCTCCTGTCCGATGTTCGAGACGAACTGATTGTGGAACTTGACCGCATGGGTATTGAGACGCTGATAAAGCTCCAGTCCTGAATTGGTGATAAAGACCAGGACTTTCCGCTGATCCTGCGGGTCGAGAGAACGATGAGCGAGGCCGTTCGCCACCATCTTGTCGAGCATTTTGGTGAGTGCCGGATGGTTCATCAGGACAATTTCCGCCAGATCGCCCATGGAGCGGCCCTTCTCGTCGCTCAGCACTTCCAGAATGCGCCAATGCTCGACCTGCACTCCTTCCAGCCGAAGCTGCTTCTCCAGCTTCAGATGAACGCTGCGGTGGGCCTGCGCCAGCATATAGGCGAGGTTATCGGTAATCTTTTCCTTGCGGTAATCCATCTTCAAGAGACGCCTTTTTGCGGTCATTTGCGAGTGATTTACAACATTAATTATAGCCTGTATACTTGAAATGGAAAATGACTTTTTGATGATCACTGGCTTTTCAGGGGGCGGAGCCGGAATGTTTTCTGATTTTGACATGAGC
>SBHH01000027.1 GCA_006226265.1 Alphaproteobacteria bacterium
CATTCATTAGAAAAATCTGAATATATTCATAATACCGAATATAAAAAATTACCTTGTATTTGGCTTGGCTTCCTGCAAAATGTCGCCAACAGGGAGAATTCACGACGAACATAATCTGGCTTCACCGTCGGGTACGCAACACGGAACTGACATAACAGGGGGTGCCGATTGCGTCGTGAGTTATCTGTTAAACTTGGGATTAAAACGGGCGGGGGTTCCCGTCCCTTGATGTATATGAAATGGGAGGAATATTTCATGGAACGACGCAAGTTTTTGACCGGCGCCGCAATTGCGGGTGCGGGCGTTGCCGCGGCACCCTTTGCTGCGCCGGCACTCGCCCAGGAGCGGAAGGAGTTTACAATTGTCTCTACCTGGCCGCGGGACTTCCCCGGCCTCGGCATCAGCGCCCAGCGCCTCTGCGCTCGTATCACGGAACTGAGTGAAGGTCGTCTCACAACGCATTACTTCGCCGCAGGCGAGCGCGTCGGTGCCTTCGACTGCTTCGATGAAGTGGCTTCCGGCAATGCACAGGCCTATATCGGCGCCGACTACTACTGGAAGGGCAAGCATCCTGCGCTCGCCTACTTCACCTCCGTTCCGATGGGGATGACCACGCCGGAATGGAATGCCTGGATCAAGTTCAAGGACGGCCAGGAACTCTGGGACGAAGTTTCTGGCAAGTTCGGCTTGAAGGCTATTCCTTGCGGGGCTACGGGCTGTCAGATGGGCGGCTGGTTCAACAAGGAAGTGAATTCCGCGGCCGATTTCAAGGGCCTTAAATTCCGTATGCCCGGCCTCGGCGGCGACGTTCTCGCCAAGCTTGGCGCAGCGGTTGTAACGCTGCCGGGTGGCCAGATCTACGAAAACCTTGTTTCCGGCGCCCTTGATGCAACGGAGTGGGTCGGACCGTATAACGACTACTTCCTGAAATTCTACGAAGCCGCGAAATACTACTACTACCCGGGTTATCATGAGCCGGGCGGAGGACTGTCCTTCGGCATGAACAAGTCCTGGTGGGAAAGCCTTTCCAAGTGGGAACAGGCACTGATCACGGCTTGCTGCTATGAGGAACTGGCCGCCCAGTTTGAAGAGGCGATGGCCTTGAACGGTCAGTATCTGCAGAAGATGATCACGGAAAACGGTGTCGTCCTTAAGAAGTTCAGCGACGATGTCTATGACGCCTTCGCAGAAGCATCCGCCGAAGTATTCGAAGAAACACGCAATTATGATGCGCTGGCGAAAAAGGTGGATGATTCATTCCAGAAAAATCTCCGGGAAATCGGCGGCTATCAGGCGATTGCGGAAATCGCGTTCTCGAACCAGCGCAACCGGGTGCTGGGTATTACCAAATAACAGGTATCGGCGATATTCAGGGGCGGGACTTAATCCCGCCCCTGTCTTATAGGAGAACTACATGACAAAGGCAGAGGATGCCTATGCCGCCGGACGCGTGATGCAACTGGCGGTCCGCGTGTATGGCTGGTGCATGTTGTCGATGCTGCCGGTCTATTTTATCAACAATTATCTGATATATTCGCATGGCTGGCCCGGCATAAAGCCGGTATTTTTTGCCGACAAGGCGGCCTATACCTCATGGTTGCAACTTGCGTTCTACGGGGTGGCGATTGTTGTTGTCTGTATATATGTCTTCGCGACCTCCGGCCGGCATTTGCGGGATGAGGCCGGTATGATCACCCGCTTCAACGCTTATCTCACCCGGGCCGCCTTCTGGGCTGTCCTGATGATCGGAATTGTCGACGCGACCATTTCGCTCCTGCGGGTTGAAGATCTGCTCCCCTATATCTTCGGGGATCAAATGGTGAATAATCTGAGCCTGGTTCATTTTCGCGGTCCGTACATCCATATTCCGCTTATGATTGCCGGGCTTCTGATCGCGCTCAGGACCCGCACCCTCGGCTTTCACTGGTTAGCGCTCGGGGTGGTGCTGTCCGAGCTTCTGATTGTGATTTCCCGTTTTATCTTTTCCTATGAACAGGCGCTGATGGGGGATCTGGTGCGTTTCTGGTACGCCGCCCTGTTCCTATTCGCAAGCGCCTACACGCTGATTGAGGAAGGGCATGTCCGAGTGGACGTTTTCTATGCGGGATTTTCGAACAAGACTCGCGGCTTCGTCAATGCGGTGGGTACCCTTTTCATGGGGATTACGCTTTGCTGGGTGATCCTGTTTGTCGGGCTTGGAACCAAGGCCTCCATCATCTACAGCCCGGTGGCCAATTTCGAAACCAGCCCGTCCGGTTTCGGCATGCAGGTTAAATATCTCATGGCCGCCTTTCTGGGAGTGTTCGCTATTACGATGCTGATCCAGTTCGTCAGTTATCTTATGGAAGCGGTTGCGGATTATCTGGAGCAGCCAGGTCATCAAGATCACGAAGCGTCGCCGTCGGCAGGATAAATAACATCATGGAACTTATTTTTCTTATTCTCCTCGTTCTCCTGATGGCGCTGGCCCTGGGATCGGGATATCCGGTCGCCTTTGCGCTTCCCGGCTCCGCCATCGTCACGGTCATTATTGCGGCGGCCTGCGGTTATTTCGCGACCGGCAATCCGGACGCCTATTTCGCGCAAGGCGGCCCCTGGCAGTGGCTGAGCGCCGGGGTTACCAACCTCCGGGGCGTCTATTGGGACGTGAATCGCGATACATTGATCGCCATCCCGCTCTTCATCTTCATGGGCATCATGCTGCAGCGTTCCAAGATCGCGGAAGATCTGCTGGTCACCATGGCGCAGTTGTTCGGCCCGGTGCCGGGCGGTCTCGGCATTTCCGTGGTGTTCGTGGGAGCGCTTCTGGCAGCAACAACGGGGATCGTCGGCGCGACCGTGGTGGCGATGGGACTGATCTCGCTGCCCGCGATGCTTCGGAACAATTATGCGAAGCCTCTCGCGACGGGCACGATTGCGGCCTCCGGTACCTTGGGGCAGATCATTCCGCCCTCCATCGTGCTCATCATTCTCGCCGACCAGTTGGCAAGCGCGACGGATCAGGCAGGAACCGCAAGAAAGGCGCTGTATAAGTGGGCAACGGGTGAATTCTCCATGCCGTCCTCCTTCGATGTGGTCTCGACCAGCGCGGGTGAAATGTTCCTCGGCGCTTTCGTGCCGGGGTTGCTGCTCGTCGGCCTTTATATGGTTTTCATCCTGATCGTCTCCCTGATCAATCCGAAGGTTGCCCCTGCCGTTCATGGAGGCTCTTTCGACAAGGCTTTCTTTATCCGTCTTGCACTTGCGCTGGTGCCGCCGCTCGGCCTGATCTTCCTAGTTCTGGGATCGATCATCGCCGGTGTGGCAACTGTGAACCAAGCGGGAGCCATCGGGGCGGTCGGCGCCATCTTGATGGCGGGATACCGTCTCAGGGAAGGCGAAAAACATGCCTATACGCCGGTGATTCTCGGCCTGATATCGATCATTGGCATTTTTACTGTGCTGGCCTTTTTCGAGGTCAATGTAAAGGCAATTCATAGCCTGCATGATGCGCTTGGCATTACGTTTGCGCTTGTCGCGACAGGCGGGCTTCTTATTTCAGTCATCTGGAGTTGCTGGCGAACGTTCAAGATCGACGATACGCTGAAAGGCGTGATGATCGAAACCGCGAAAACCTCCTCGCTCGTCTTTATCATCCTGATGGGCGCGGCGATGTTGACGGCGTCTTTCCGCGCTTTCGGCGGCGAGGATCTGGTGCGGGATTTCCTCGGCGGCCTGCCGGGCGGCTTCTGGACGAAGTTCGTCATCGTCATGGCGGTGATTTTCTTCCTCGGCTTCTTCCTCGACTTCATCGAAATCTCTGTGGTCGTGGTGCCGATTGTCGCTCCGATCCTGCTGGCCGATCCGTCGGCCAACGTCACGGCCGTCTGGCTTGGCGTCATGATCGGCCTGAATATCCAGACCTCGTTCCTGACACCGCCGTTCGGCTTTGCCCTTTTCTATTTGCGGGGTGTTGCACCATCGAGCGTGAAGACGACGCAGATCTACAAGGGCGTGATTGCCTTCATCCTGCTGCAATTGACCGCGCTCGCCATTGTCGGATCCTATCCGCCGCTGGTGAATTATCTGCCGAACCGGGTCTCGCTGATTTCGGACACGGCGCCGCCGCCGCGGAATCCGCGTCTCAACTATTGCGTGGACAGTTATATCTCCGATCAGTTCGACACGAACGGGGCGGCAATCTCAGCGGCCATCGCCAAGGCGAAGGGGCTCAACTACAGCTATCTGCCGAAATCGCTGCAATCGGCACTGATGAGTGGGTTCGATGATGCGGTCAAGGCGCCGGAGTTGATGAAACAGGCCTGGGCGGCAAACGACACGATCACGACGGCAGCTAGGAAATACAAGCCGGTTCAGAGTGATGTGCGCGATGTTCAGGCGGATATCCGCAAGATTGATGGGGAAATCAAGGATCACAGGACCGAGATCAGCCGTCTCTACGACGTTGAAAATCCGGAAGAGGTCAAGAAGAAGCTGGAAAGCGAAATTGCTGTGCTGACCAAGGAAAAGGAAAAGCTGACGGCGCAAATCCCGGCGGACTGGAAGAAGATCTATGGCGACTTCCACAAGCTTCTGAAAAACGAGACGCTGCTTCGTGGCAAGTTCCGGCGTGCGGCGCAAAGCGGATATGGCTCCATCGAGGATTTCCTGAAAACCCTGCATGGCAACAAGGCCTATACCGATCTGCAATCTGACATCGAGAAGATCACGAGCGGTGTTGGAACGCGTCCGCCCGCCGATCTGGTGGAGGAGATCGAGGCTGTATCCAAGCAGGCGAACGAGGTGCCGGGTGCGTCGGCAATCTCTTCCGACCTGTCGAAGCTCAGGCGTATCCTGAAAGACAGTTCGCCGGAGATGGACAAGGCGGCGGAAGCGGCAGCCAAGCTCGCAGAAGACTACAAGTCGGAGCTTGCCTGGCGCGACCGGGCGGAAGCCAACCTGATGGGCGAACTTGAAAACTATGAAGCGGAGATCCGGAGCACGATCGGTCTTCGCAACCAGACCCGGTTCACAGAGGATCAGGCAGCATTCGTCGCGGCCTGTCAGTCGGATCATAAGGACGTTTCCCAGAACTTCTGACCTTTGAGGGGGGAGGGAAGCAACCCAAGGGGGTGAACGGCGGTTGTCTCGAGGGGGGCAGCCGTCGTTCATTCCCGTTTTTTTGCAGTGATACAGCTTCGATGCCGGATCATGTTTGCGAAATAACGTCCTGAAAATGAATGGATTTTCAGATCATACGAAAAGCGCGGAAACGGTCATTTCCATACTTGGTCTTTTGAAAAAATATTAACCGGTTAAAAAATTTAAATCGATTTCCAGCCGTCGCGAGTCAGGATCTCCGCAGGGCGAAACCGTTTCTTGTAGGACATTTTCGGGCTCTCGGAGATCCAGTAGCCGAGATAGATATAGGGAAGACCGCGGCGCTGCGCCTCCATGATATGCCAGAGGATGAGATAGGTGCCAAGGCTGCGGCGGCTTTCCTCCGGCGCGAAGAAGCTGTAGACGAGCGAGAGGCCATCCTCCATCACATCAGTGAGGCAGGAGGCATAGAGCTTACCGCTTTCATGGCGGAACTCGACAAGCTGTGATTTGACCGGGCTTTCCTCGACCATCGCCTGATAGTCGGTATAATCCATATCGACCATTCCGCCTTCCGAGTGACGAGAGCGGAGATAGCGATGGAACAGTGCGAAATGCTCGCTGCTGGCGATAGAGGGAGTTTCGCTCGCGCTGAGGTCTGTGTTCTTCTGCCAGACCCGGCGGAAAGATTTGCCGAACTGAAATTCTCCGGCACAGACGCGGATTGGCACGCAGGCGTCGCAACCATCGCAGGCCGGCCGGTAGGCGAGATCCTGGCTGCGCCGGAAACCGGCCTGACTCAGGGTGTTGTGAAGATGATCCGGATCCTCTCCGGCAAGCAGCGTGACGACCTTCCGCTCCAGCCGGTTTTCAAGATACGGGCACGGCGCGGGAGGCGTTGAAAAGAAAAAGCGGGACGGGATATCCACGCGCTTCATTCGGCTGCCTTTCCCATGGTTGCTGTCATTGAAATAAGGTAACGCGAAACCCGGACTTAGAAAATAGGGCCGTTCAATAATTTCCGTTATTTCACGTTATTCCGTAGTAAATGGGCGCGAAAAGTGAAAATACAATCCAGAGCAGCAGGACAAGCGGCGCTCCCGCTTTAAAAAAATCGGCGAATTTATAGTGCCCGGGGCCCATGACAAGCAGATTCGTCTGATATCCCATGGGTGTTGCGAAGGAGCAGTTGGCCGCAAAAATCACAGCGTAGACGAATGTCATCGGATCGACCTGCAACTGCCGGGCGATGCTGATGCCGATGGGGGTGAAAAGAACAGCGGTCGCGTTGTTGCTGAGGATATTGGTGAAGATGGCGATCAGCAGGAAAAAGACCGACAGGATGATCGACGGATCGGCCCCCATCAGAAGCGAAAGCACGCCGTGCGCGACGAAACTCGCCCCGCCGGTTGCCTGCATCGCCGCGCCCAGCGCCAGCGCCATGGCGATGGTCAGCACGATCTTGCGGTCCAGCACGCGGATCGCGTCGTTCAGCGACAGGATGCCCGCGGCGACCATGGCG
>SBHH01000029.1 GCA_006226265.1 Alphaproteobacteria bacterium
GATATGGGCGCTATGGCGCCAGTAGAAGACCATTTGAAAACTCCCGCTTGAAGAGGAGGGAATATGACGCTGCTTGATCTCGACAATTTCGAAACCGACTTCTGGAAGGATGTGGAGAAACGAAAAACCTGGGACGAGATTATCCCGGGGGAGCTTCGCGATACCCGCCCCGTGACCTTAAGCAAGGAAGTGATCGCCCGCTACGCCCGCGGGGTGGGAGAGGATAACCCCCTCTATTTCGATGAGGATTATGCGAAAAGCACGATTTACGGCGGGATCATCGCGCCACCCTCGATTCACATCCTGCTGATGTTCGCCTGCACGACGACGGAGGACTGGATGCGCTCCCCTGGCACGATCAATGCGGGGCAGAACTGGTCCTATCATGTGCCGATCCGCCCCGGCGATACCATCACCATGCGGGGCACGGCGCTTGACCGTTTCATCAAAAAGGACCGGCTTTTTGCGGTTCATGAAAATACCTTCACCAATCAGCATGGGGAGGTTGTCTGCACCGGTCGCGGCCAGACGATCCGCCCGGCGTAAGGAGGGGTAGACATGAGCGCAAAGAAAGAATTTGAAAAGGTTGCGGTCGGCGAGGTTATCACCGGCCGTCCCTTCACCGTCAGCCGCGACACCATCCAGGCCTTCGCCGATGCGTCGCTCGACTATAACCCGCTTCATTTCGACGATAATTATATGAGGAACAGCTTCGGCAAGACGCAGTTCGGCGGGGTTATCATGCACGGGATGCAGAATTTCGCGCTGATTTCCCGCACCCTGACCGACTGGCTGATCCCGCGCGGCGGCTTTCACCGGCGGCTGGAGACGCGCTGGCTGAAACCCGTGCAGCTTGGCCATACCATCACGCCGGTCGCGAAGCTTTCCTCCAAAAAAGCGACGGAGAAAGGTTACTGGCTCCTCTTTGATATCGAGGTGACGAACCAGGACGGCATGCTGGTCGCCGCCGGAAATGCCATGGCGGAATTCCTGGATGTCCTGCCGGGCAAAAGACAGGCGTGAATTATTCCGGCGCCGGATGGGCGTCGAAAAGCGCCTTGAAATGCGTGAAATTGAGCGCGTTGGCATCCTCGCGGGGGGAGGTTTGATCGTCGATCCGGCTTTTTAAATCCGGATCGGCCCCGCGTTTCAGAAGGAGTTGGGCCGCCGGGAGGTCGCGCTGCCAGACCGCATAATGAAGCGGCGTCCAGTCATTGATGCCGCGCTGATGGATATCCGCGCCCCGATCGAGCAGAAGCGCCATCAGATCATATTTATCCTCCCGGTCCGTATCCATCAGGGTGAAAATCGCGGGATATCCGTCATCGGCGCTATAATTCACATCGGCGCCCGCCTCCAGCAATTCATGGATCAGATGCGCCGGGCTCCAGCAGAAAGCATAGTCGAGCGGCGTTCCGCCACAGCCAAGCTCGAATGGCTGAACGCAATTGGGAAAATCCGCCAGATTGCCCAGAATTTCGCGAATGGCCGCAAGATCCCCCGCCCGATAGGCCTCATCCAGGGCAATGCCGCGTTTCCGAATATCCTCTGCAAGCTCCATCATGGCCTAATTCTAGCAAAAAAGCCGGATTTCCCCATCAAAATTATGTATTTCTTATAAATGCGCGAGAATATTGAGGAGGCGGCCGAAGGGGTCGCGAACGTAGAAGCGCCTGACGCCCCAGGGTTCCTCCGCCGGGCCATATTCTATTTTTACCCCCGCCTTTTGAAGGGTGGCGAGTGTCTTGTCGAGATCATCGACCTCGATGGAAAGATCGGGCTCGGGCGTGCCGGAGCCGCCCTCGCTCATGAAGCTGATTTGCGGGGTTTGCGCATCAATCCCTTTCAAGGTGACGATCCAGCCCATATCCATGGCGATTTCCATGCCGAGAAGATCGCAATAGAAGGCCTTCGCCTTCTCCATATCCTTGGTATCGATATTGGGAACAACGCGTTTGACGGCCATAAGGGACTTACTCTGCACTTTCCGGGGTATAGATGCGGGTGATGACCTCTTTCCAGGCGGCGTCTTCCGCGAAGTCGGCGGGTTTCGTGACGTCTATCCCGCGCGCCGACAGGTCATCGCAGAAAATCTCGGCAATGAGGTCATTATTCAAATCGCGGCTGTGATCATCGAAAGCAGCGGCGGTGGCCTCGTCCTTGAAGCAATAGCCCTTCCAGAGCACTGAAAGTCGTACGGTTCTATAATCGAGCAGGGCGACCTCGCGTCCCTCGTCGGTCACGCGCCAGCGATGATCAGGGGTGAGTTCCAGCTTCGCATCATGGCCGAGATCGTCATAGAGGTGGCGCTCCGATGCCGGGCCGACGCTGCCAACCCGGTGCCACATATATTCGTTATCGGCGAGTACGGCGGCATTGCTGTAGGGGGGCTTTTCGGTGCACGAAGGATGCTTCCGCCCCTCCGGCCAATATTCAAATTCCCCGCCTTCGCCGTCATAAAACCAGGTGATGGCCGAGGCGACGGGGATCGCCCAGTCATGGAAAAGGCCGGAATAGCCCATCGGCGCGAGCATCCAGCTCGGCACCTCCCGGTTCTGGGCACCCCGGAAGAAGGGGAGGTCCTGATGCGCCGGAAGCCCTTCGGCGGGCAGGTTGAGGTTTGTCATCATGGCGACGGGGCGGATCACTTCCGCTTGAAAGGACTGCTTCGCCGCCTCGATAAAGCGGGTATTCTCGAAAAAAGGTTCGGCCCCCTCGAACACTACCTTGCCGCCCAGGGCCCAGAAATTCCGGAACCATCCGCCCGATGTCTCCCCCTTGTTCCGGTGCACGGCGGAAAGGGTCTTATAGGGTGCGCCCTTATGGATGAGGGCGACAACCGCCTCCGGATCATCGAAGGCGCGGTCGAGCCTGACAGGCGGGGCCAGCTGCGTGCGGGTACGGCGGGCGTGATCGGGCGGGGCAAGATCGGCAGGGGATGAAAGGCTCATGAGCTTTTTCCTTTTTTCCCTAATATGCCACAGCTTTCGGGGCCGGGCAAATATCGCGGACGGCGCGATGCCGGTTTATTCCGCAGGCGAAATACCGGCCTCCGCCGGGTTGGCAATCTCGCGCCGGACGCGGCCCGGCAGGACGAGGGCGGCAAGGGCGATTAGTGCCGCGACCAACGCCACCACCGTGATCACGCCCGAAAAGCCCGCGCCATGCTCCAGTATGAAGCGCGCCGCCATCAGTGAGAGCGCGCCGATCACCAGATTGAGCATCAGCTTGCCCGCCATCACCTTGGTTCGCCAGGCATCGGGTACATAGCGCGAAATGACCGTGTCAGTGATCGGGATCTGCCCGAAGACGAAGGCCATGGCCAGCAGGGTCGTGAAGAAGAGCGCATAGTTGCTCTGGAGCGCCATGGCGCCAATCAGAAGCGGCTGCGCGAGCGCGATGGAAAAGAGGACAGGCTTCACCCGGTATTTGTCAATCATTCGACCGACCACGAGCTGGGCAAAGGCCGCGGCGGCATAAACCACGGCGGCGAGGATGCCGGTCGTCGCCACGTCATGGGTGATGTCAGGCAGGCTCACCTCGAACATGCGGGGGATGATGAAGGTCATGGTGCCGAAGACAAATCCGCCAGCGGAAGTGACGAGCGCAATGGCAACAAGGGCGCGTTTCCAGCCCGGCATGAAGCCGACAATCTCCTTCTCTCCGGCCGGGGCTTCGGGTGCCTTTGCGCCGGTCCTTTTAACAAAAATCGCATATCCGATGCCGAACAGGATTGCGCCAATGCCGGGCAGGATGAAGGCGAGCTGCCAATTATAACTCGCGAGGATAAAGCCGGTGATGAGCGGGGCGGCCGCGACGCCCATATTGCCCCAGACCCCATTCACGCCGACGCGCCAGCCGACCTTGCCGCCGCCCTGCACCACCATGGCGATGCCAACCGGATGATAGATGGAGGCAAAAAGCCCGATAGCCGCGAGGCCGCAGGCGATCTGCAGCGGGCTGGTCGCGAAAGAGGTGGTAATCGCGGAAAGGCCGATGCCGACGAAAAAGACTGTCATCATCGCGTTGCGGTTCCATTTGTCGGCAATCCAGGCGGCGAGCGGCGCGCCCGCGCCAAACAGGATCAGCGACGGAATGCCGTAAGGGATCATCTCCGCATAGGCGCCGTCTTTTGCAAGGCCGAAGGCGAGACCGGCGCTGAAGGCGGCTTTTGCAAAAATCAGCATGAAAAGGTGATCGGTGAAATGGCCGACATTGAGAAAGGTAAATCGCATCTGCTGACGGGTCACGGATTTCATCCTCGTTGGGCGGGGCGGCTTGGCGATGGACGCTTCCCGCGCTTTATTATCATTCAAAATTAGCAAATTACGGGATGCCTGTCACAGGCCAATTCGCGAAATTGGGGTGGTCCACTTCAAAAATGCTTAAAATAAAGGCATTTTTGACGATTGAAGCGGCGGATTTCAGGAATTTTCATTGCAAGCCCCTTCAAAAGTTCTAAACTGACAGAGCTCATCGGGGTGCCCTTCAAGGGGCTGAGAGGCAGGGATGCCGACCCGTAGAACCTGATCCGGTTAGAACCGGCGGAGGGAATTGAGGCCCGAACATCCCGAGACGCGGCCCGCTTTCTCTCTTGCCGAACGTGGAAGAGAGAATTTTTAATGCCTGAAATGTCCGTCACGGCCCGCCTTCGTGCGATTGGGGAAGAGCGCCCCGCCGTTCATTGCCTCACCAATACGGTGGTGCAGGGCCTGACGGCGAATATGCTGCTGGCCGTGGGCGCTATTCCTTCCATGTCCGCCGATATCCGCGAAATCCGCGATTTCGTGAAAGGTGCTGCGGCGCTTCTCGTCAATCTCGGCACGCTCGATGCCGCACGGATCGAGGCGAATGCCGCCGCTATCGAGACTGCAACCGCCAACAACATTCCCTGGATCCTTGATCCCGTGCTGATCGACCGGGCAGCAGCGCGCTGCAGGACGGCGAAGGAGCTGATGCGCCTTCGTCCTGCGCTTATTCGGGGGAATGCGGGCGAAATTGCGATGCTGGCGGCGGATGCGAAGACTCTCGCGCAAAAGACGGGCGCCATCGTCGCCGTCACCGGCGCAACCGACTATGTTACGGACGGGACATGTGAAATCACGCTCGAAGGCGGGCATATGCTGATGAGCCGGGTGACCGGCATCGGTTGCGCAGGGACGGCGCTTTTGGGGGCCTTCTGCGGCGTTACGGAGAGGGCAGACTATCTCAATGCAACGGCGGCGGGGCTCCAATTGCTGGGATCGGCCGGGGAGCTGGCGGCGCGGGATGTCGCAGGGCCCGGAACTTTTGCGGCCCGGCTTCTCGATGAAATTTTTAAAGCGGGCAAGGCTAGCCTGCAAAATTCAAGGAAAGACAATGACTGAGAAAAGCTATAGCCGACGCAATCTTCTTCGAACTGCCGGTATCGGTGCGGCGGCGGGCGTGGGCAGCCTTCTTGCGAAACCGGCGCTTGCAAGTGGCGCAAAGCAGTGGAAAATGGTCACCTCCTGGCCCAAGAACGCCCCCGGCGTCGGCATGACGGCGCAGCGCCTCGCCGACCGGATCACGGCCATGAGCGGCGGAAAACTGACCGTCAAGCTCTATGCGGGCGGAGAACTGGTGCCGCCGCTCGAAGTCTTTGGCGCCGTCGGCGACGGCGTCGCCGAGCTTGGCCATACGGCCTCCTTCTTCTGGCAAGGGAAGGCGCGGGCCAGCGTCTTTTTTACGACCGTTCCCTTCGGCCTCACCGCGAACGAGCATATGGCCTGGATTTATCAGGGCGGTGGGCAAGCGCTCTGGGATGAACTTTACGCGCCCTTCGGCATCAAACCCTTCATGGCGGGGAATACCGGCATCCAGATGGGCGGCTGGTTCAAGCGGGAACTGAAATCCCTCGCCGACCTCAAGGGCGTCAAAATCCGGAGTGCAGGCCTCGGCGGGCAGTTGTTCGAACGGCTCGGTGCAACCTCGGTCCTGCTTGCCCCCGGCGATATCTATGCGGGGCTGCAAAGCGGTCTCATCGACGCGGCGGAATTCCTCGGACCCTGGAGCGATCGGGCCTTTGGTTTTTACAAGGCCGCGCCTTATTATTACTGGCCCTCCTTCAATAAGCCGAACGGCAGCGCCGAATGCCTGGTCAGCAAATCGGCGTTTGAGGCGCTCGATAAGGATTTGCAGGCTGTCGTCGCTAATGCCTGCATTGCGGAAAATGCCTTTGCCCTGTCCGAATCCGACTGGGAAAACGGTCGGGCGCTTGAGGCCCTTGTCCACGAAGACAAGGTTCAGGTTCGTGAATTCCCGGAGGATCTCCTTGAAAAAGCGAAAAAACTGACGCCGGAGTTGCTTGACCAATTCGCTGAAGGCGATGCCATGGCGGGGAAGATCCTCGCCGAGTACCGTAAGGCGCTTGCCAATTGTGCCAGCTGGTCGAAAGTCGGAGTTGAGGCCTTTTTGAAAGCCCGCGACGTTCCGGCATAGGCGGACCATTATGGCGTTATTTTCAGTTGGAAACTTGAGAAAATAAAACCATTATGGTGTATATTTGCGCGTCCTGGCGCTAATATGGGACCATAATGGTGTATTTCGGGACTTTGCAGCTAAAATTCGAGCCGTAA
>SBHH01000031.1 GCA_006226265.1 Alphaproteobacteria bacterium
ACCTATAAGTGTGTAGTAGAGGTTTTATATTCGTATAAAGTTTAAATAAAATTTTAGGAACTATCCGATGAGCTCTATTCTGGGATCCGCTTGTGCCGGAATGACTGCCGCCTCGAAGCAGGCCGAAGTCGCCGCCCAAAACATCGTCAATATCGGCAATACCGGCGAGGCCGGAAAAAACGAAGCCTACAAGGCGCTTGAGGCCGTGCAAACAACCAATTCTGACGGCACGCCCGATGTCAGCGTTCAGGAACGCAATCCTTCGACCGTTGTTATTGCCGCGCCCGGAAGCCCGCTTGCCGGTATTGGCGGCCTTGTCGAAAGCCCGAATGTTGAACTTGCGACCGAAATGGTCAATCAACACATCGCCGTCAATAACTACAAGGCGAGTGTAAAGATGTTCGAGATCTGGGACGAAATGCAGAAGACCACACTGGATATCGCTTCCTGATTTTCCCGGTTCTGAAAATCTAGCGCATCATCAGATCGCCAAGCGCCCTTATCTCCAATACGGGGGGCACTGATAATCCGGCAACGCAACAGGCTCCCCCAAGACCGTTGATTTCCACCGGCAGCAGGCTGGTTGCCGGGGTTTCAGGTTTATGATAGGCATGCGGCCGCCCCGCCACGATCCGGACATCGATACGCCGCGGATCAAGGGCGAGCCCCTCCCCCGTCACCTTCATCCGCGCCTCCTTCGCCGTCCAGAGCCAGAAAAAGAGCTCCTGCTTTTCCCTCTCGTCGGCGAGGTTGAGCAGCACCTCCTGCTCGGCTTCCGTGTAATAATGACGGGCCAGATCCTCTATCTCGACATCGCGATCGAACAGTTCGACATCCACGCCAACCTCCTCCATTGAAACGGCATAAACCGCGATATCCGACGAATGGGACATGTTGAAGCGAATCCCCGCCCCTTCAATAAAAGGTTTGCCGCGGGCCGCCGCGGAAAGTTCGATTTCTCCAGCCGGAATGCCGAGATAGCCCGACAGGATTGCCCGAAGCTGACCATTCGCACGAACAAAGCGGTTACGGTGAATATCAAAATGAAACCGTTCTGCCCGCGCTTTTTCCGAAGGGCTCAGCACCTGCCAGCAGCGTTCATAAGCGAGGCCGCCCTCGTCGCCAATATCGGTCCAGTAAAGATGCAGGCTGTTCCGTTCGAACCCGATCATGTCGGATAATACTCCTGAGGACAAAAATGCGCATTCCTCATCATTTCCGGCGATAGTAGCGATTGCCCCCGCACAATTGAAGTAAAATGCACGCCTACCGGCTGCGCCAGGCTTGGGTCTTTTTCAGGATGCCTTTCGAGATGATCAGGTGAATGATACGCGCGAGCGCGTTGGTATAGAAGATCATCATTCCCATGGCAGCCGCGGGCGCAATATCGCCCGCATCATCCATATTAAGGACCGCGACCGAGGCGAGCGTCGTATCCGTCGAATAAAGAAAAACCACGGCCGAGACGGTCGTCATCGCATTCACGAAGAGATAAATCCCGATATCAAGGATCGCGGGCATGCAGACCGGCACGGTCACGCGCGCAAACAGCTTGTAGAAGGGCTGCTTTAACGAGGCGGCGACGGATTCAAATTCGTTATCCATCTGCTTCAGGGCCGTCATCGCCGTCAGGTGCGACACCGTATAGAAATGGGTGACGGTCACGATCACCAGAATGGCCATGGTGCCATAGAGGAAATTGAGCGGATTGGCCGGATTGTTGAAGAAGAAGATATAGGCAAGGCCGAGCACCATGCCCGGAATGGCCATCGGCAACATGGCAAGAAGCTGAAAAAAGGTCCGCCCCACCCTGAAGCCTCGCGTCTTATCCACCATATAGGCGCCGATGAAAATCACCAGCGTGCCGAAAATTGCCGTAAGCGCCGCAAGTTCGATCGAGTTGTGATAGGCGCCCCAGCCGCCGCCATCCATCCTGTCGAAATTATAGTTCTTGAGACTGAGCGTGAGATCATAGGGCCAGAATTTTATGAGCGCCGCGAACTGGCAGACGCCGAGAATTCCAACGATAAAAATGCCGATCAGGCTGCAGTAGAGAAAACAGAGCCGGTCGAACTTCCGGTTTGGCTTGGGGTCGAACACTACTGAACGGGCGGAGAGAAGCGCGACCTGCTTCTTCTGTACCTGCCGGTCGACGAAAAAGGCAATGAAGGCCGGCATCAGAAGGACGACGGAAACCACCGCCCCCATCTCGAAATTCTGCTGGCCGATCACCTGCTTGTAGATATCGACGGCGAGCATGTTGAACTGACCGCCGATCACTTTCGGCAACCCGAAATCAGTGATGACCAGATTGAAGACGACGAAAGCCGCCGAGATAAGGCCGTAGCGCGCGCCCGGGATCGTCACCGTCCAGAAGGTTTTCCAAGCACTCGCGCGAAGGGAGACCGCCGCCTCATAGAGGCGCGCGTCAGAAATGGCGAGGGCCGTCGTGATGATGATCATGGCATGGGGAAAGGTGAAGAAGACCGATCCGATCACGATGCCATAAGGCCCGTAAATGGATTCCCCCATCATCACCTCTTTCAGCATGCCCTGATTGCCGAAAAGATAGACGAGCGCGATCCCCGGCAACAGCGAGGGCACCAGAATGGGCGCCATGGCAATCAGGCGGAATACCCCCTTGAAGCGCATGCAGCTCCGGTTGAGCGCATAGGCAAAGGCGAACGCCAGGCTGACCGTAATCACGGTGCTGATCAGGGAGATCAGGATGGAATTTTCAATCGATTCAAATAGCGACGGGGTCGAAAAATATTCCGTGAAGTTGCTGAAGCCGATGGACTGCACCGGTCGGAGCACGACACGGCGGAAGGTATTGCTATCGACCTCCAGCCAGTCCGTGCCGACATGGCGTTCCGATCCGACGAGATAGACCGTCTCCGCCGTCGTACCCCGGATCTTGTAATGCACCGGGCTTCGGAAACTGAAGTCCGGAAAGAGCGGGACAAGGCTCAACCGTCCGTCGGAACTGGTCGCAAGATCATCGCCCGAAATGCTCTTCAGCTTGTCATTTAGCGTCTTTGCGGTAACCGTATCGCCGCTGAAAGCGCCCGCCTGATCGCTTACCTGAAATTCGATTTGCGATAGGTCGAAACGGTAAGTCGAGAAGGCCTTGGAAAGCATCGCATAAAGCGGAAAAGCGAGGCTCAAGAGAAGATAAAGCGAGATCGCGAGCACGAAGGCGCGCATCAAAAAATCATCCCGCCCCATGCGGAGCGAGAGGGGCTTGCCCTTCGGCATGCCGCTGTTCATCGTCACCGACATCAGGCTGCGCCCTTTTTGGCGGCAAAAACCTTGAGCCGGTTACTCGGAATTTCGATCACCTGCTGCTTGCCGGTTTCCATGGAAAGGCGGCGGACCGCATTGATGGAAAAATCAGCAATTAGCTCGACCTCGCCGAGTTCAGCGCCCGACAATCGCGTCCGCCAGAAAGAGCCCAGAAACTCCATCTCGTCAATCCGGAGGGTCAGACAGTTTTCAGGTTCGGTGATAAGTGGGCCCACATCCTCACGATGCGGAATGATGTCTTCTGGCCGGATCGCGGCGATCACCGGCCCGGCGCGAAGTCCAGCCGCCCCTGCACAGACGAAGGACTTGTTGCCAATGGTGACGATGGGCTTTTCCTCCCCGTCGGCGGGCGTATAATTCGCGGCAATCTGGTTCATTTCGCCGATGAAGTCGGCAACGAACAGAGTTTCCGGCTCCCGGTAGATATCGGTGGGCGTACCGATCTGCTCGATCACGCCATGGTTCATGACAACGATCCGGTCGGCCATGGAGAGCGCCTCCTCCTGATCGTGGGTGACCATGACCGTGGTAATGCCGAGCTTACGCTGCAACTCCTTTACCTCATGGCGAAGATGCACGCGGACCTTGGCATCCAGCGCCGAGAGCGGCTCATCAAGCAGAAGAAGCCCCGGAGAGGTTGCAATGGCGCGCGCGAGCGCGATGCGCTGCTGCTGACCGCCGGAAAGCTGGGCCGGATATTTCTTGCCCTGATCAGGCAGGCCGACAAGCTCCAGCAACTCCTTCACCCGGGCCGTGATGGCCGGTTTGGCAAGGCCGGTGTTCTCAAGCCCGAAAGCCACATTCTTTTCAATCGTCAGATTAGGAAAGAGTGCGTAGGACTGAAAAACAATACCAAAATCACGCTCGGCCGGTGGAAGGTTCGAGATATCCTTTCCCGCCTGCTCGATAGTACCGGTGGCCTGCAGGTCGAGCCCGGCAATCGCCCGGAGCAGGGTCGTCTTGCCACAGCCGGACGGGCCCAGAAAGCAGATAAACTCCCCTTCCATCACACTCATGGTGATGTCTTTCAGGGCAATGAACTCTCCGAAATTCTTCCACAGATTGTCGATCCGGAGATAGGCTTTCTCGTGACCGTCTTCGGCGCTTTTTTCAAACGCGGCCTCCGTACGCATCTCAACTCCCCTTGATGGCGGTACCGGTATACGCATTATAAAAAGAAGGCACCGCAATTGCGATGCCTTCTTGATATTTGCTGATCAGCTTTTCGGTTCGGACTTCGAATCGTAGCGTTTCTGCCATTCCTCAAGGATCGCCTTGCGGTTATTGGCGGCAAATTCGAAATCGTTGTCGATCATCTTGTCCGTCAGGTTGTCGGGGAAGAATTTGACCGGCTTGGCAACGCCCGGATAGGCGACAACCGCATAACCGGTGTTATACATCACGTTGGCATCCTTGCTGATGGTCCAGTCAACGAGGGTCTTGGCCGCATCCAGCTTGGAGGTGCCGGCAACGATGGCCGTCGCTTCCATGTCCCAGCCAACCCCTTCGGGCGGCACGATGATATCGATCGGGGCGCCATCGGCCTTGGATTTTGCACCACGGAACGCGAAGGAAATACCGATCGGGATTTCACCGGCGGCGGCGAGCTTGCAGGGCTTGGAGCCGGAATGGGTGTAGCGGGCGATATTTTCATGCAGGGCATCCATATATTCCCAGCCGCCCTTTTCACCGAACATCTGCAGCCAGCTGGAGACGTCGAGGAAGCCGGTGCCCGAGGAATTCGGGTTCGGCATGATGACATGGCCCTTATATTCAG
Organism: Alphaproteobacteria bacterium; assembly: GCA_006226265.1. Lineage (GTDB taxonomy): Bacteria > Pseudomonadota > Alphaproteobacteria > Sneathiellales > Sneathiellaceae > Sneathiella. Next base: position 5,084 of record SBHH01000031.1, read on the forward strand.
GCTTCGTCAGATCTTTCCAGCTGGTCGGAGCTGTGAGGCCGAGCTTCTTGCCTTCGATCGTGTTGAAGCAGACGGAGGCAACCCAGGCATCCATGCCGGTCCAGGTCGGCGGGGTGCTGCTGTCCACAAATTTCTTGTCGAGCTTTTCAACGCCCTTCGGCGCATAGGGCTCCAGCATGCCTTCGGACTTCATCAGGAGAAGCGAGGTCGCGGCCAGGCCCCAGATGACGTCGGCCTGCGGATTGTTCTTTTCTGCCAGCAGCTTGGCGGTGATAACGCCGGTGGAATCGCGAACCCAGTTGATATGGATATCCGGATGGGCCTTGTTAAACTCTTCCGCATATCGCTTGAGGTCTTCCGCCTCGACCGCCGTATAGACGGTCAAATCTGTGGCGAGCGCATTGCCCGCCATACAGAGGCTGGCCACGGCCGCCAGCGCCAATTTCTTTGAAAGTGCCATTTTCTCTCTCCCTTGGTTTCGGTTTCATTTCGGGCGCGAAATAAACATCCCCGCGGGGCAGAGCAGTCTTTATTTCACAGCCAAACAGTCCTTACCCACCCTAATACTGACGAAATGTTACAAATAGAAGAAATCTATTATTCTTATGAAAGCATAATAAATATCTATTCAAAAAGAGCCGGTATATTTGGCTCCCGAATACACCCAACCGGCCCATTATAGCTTAAAAAAGCCCGGAGAACCGCTGTTATTTCGCCGGCCAGGGAAGAGAATAGGTTTTCACATTGGTGAAGAATTTCATCGCTTCCAGCACGCCTTCCTTCACGCCGTTGCCCGAATCCTTCACGCCGCCGAAAGGCGACATTTCGATTCTGTAACCCGGCTGCTCCCAGATATTGACCGTCCCGACATCAAGACCGTCGATAAAGCGGGTCATCCGCTCGAAACGATTCGTGCAGACACCGGCCGACAATCCAAAGGGCGTGGAATTGGAGATTTTAATGAGCGCCTCGTCATCATCGGGGACGCGGACAATAGGCACGACGGGACCGAAGGTTTCCTCGAACACCAGTTCACTGTCATGAGGCACATGATCAACGACGATGGGCGGCAGAAGCGCGCCCTCGCGGCCCGGATGATAAAGAATTTTCGCGCCCTGCTTTTCGGCGGCGAAAACCCGCTTCTCGAAAGTTTCGGCGGCTTCGGCATGGACGACGCAGCCGAGTTGCGTTTCCGGATCCTCCGGATCACCAAATTTGATTTTCTTTGCATTCTCGAGGATATGCGGAACGATCCTATCGGCAATACTTTCTTGCACCAGAATGCGTTTGACCGCCGTGCAGCGCTGCCCCGAATTACCCGTCGCACCCGCAACCGCAATGGCCGCGGCACGCACCAGATCATCGTCATCGAGATCGTTGAGGATAATGAGCGGATCATTCCCGCCGAGCTCCAGCGCCGTGCGCTTGTAACCGGCCTTGGACGCAATCATCTTGCCAACCGGCACCCCGCCCGTGAAAGTGATGATGTCGATATTCTCATTG
>SBHH01000241.1 GCA_006226265.1 Alphaproteobacteria bacterium
CATCCGCAAAAGACTCGACCCGTCCTGCAATTGATGAACAACCAGAAAGTGCAAATATAAGGAAGAAAATTCTTATAAACCTAGACATGGAGGCAAAATTAAACAACCTATGCAATTTTGCAATAAATAATACCGTCTTACGATATGGTTTTTTGAAAACATATTTGCTCCACATTTTCTACAGGCAAAAATACTGGCAATTGCAGAGTAAGGCACTTAGATGCTAGAAGCCCCTCAACTGAATAATTCCAACATACTGGCATCCGAATTCCATGGCGGCACCCATTCTGGCCCTGCAAAATGCCCGCGTCACTTTTGGCGGGGGCGATCTTTTTTCTGACATCTCGCTCGGGATCGAGCCCGGGATGCGCGTTGCGCTGATGGGGCGGAACGGCTCGGGCAAGTCAACGCTTCTGAAGGCGCTCGCGGGCGACATCGATCTCGATGGCGGGGAGCGGTTTCTGCAAAGTGGCATCCGCGTCGCCTATCTCCGTCAGCAGCCGCTGATCACAGCAGGCCGGACGATTGCGGAACAGGTCGCGACCGGCATTCCGGCGGAGTTGCAAAAGGACGGGCAGGAAACCGGCTATCTCGTCGATCAGGTGCTCGCGGGCGTCGGGCTCGATGGCTCGCGCCTTCTTGAGACCCTCTCGGGCGGGGAAGCGCGGCGCGTCTCCCTCGCCGAGGCACTGGTGGCGGAGCCGGATATCCTCCTCCTCGACGAGCCGACCAACCATCTCGATATCAGCACCATCCTATGGCTGGAAGAGGAGCTTAAAGCCTTCAAGGGCGCGATGCTGATCATCAGCCATGACCGGCAATTCCTTAAAAACCTCACCAACCGGCTTTTCTGGCTCGATCGCGGCAGGCTCCGGACCCACGGCAAGGGCTTCGCCGCCTTCGATGAATGGTCGGAGGAAATTCTCCGCCGCGAGGAAGTGGAGCTTAAAAAACTCGACAAAAAAATCGCCGAGGAAACGGACTGGTCGCGAAAAGGCATCACCGCCCGCCGCGCAAGGAACGAGGGACGCCTCCGCGCGCTCGACCGGCTCCGCAAGGAACGGGCGGAGCGGACCAAGCTCGTCGGCAAGGCGAGCCTCACCCTCGCAAGCGGAGAGAAAAGCGGCAAGGTGGTGATGGAGGCCGAAGATATCTCCATGACCTATGTCGATGCGAATGGCACGGAGACGGAGGTCTTAAAAAGATTCTCCACCCGTATCCTCAGGGGCGACCGGGTCGGCATCATTGGCCCGAACGGCGCAGGGAAAACGACGCTTCTTAAAATCCTGACCGGCAAGCTTGCCCCGACGACGGGGAAGGTGCGGCTTGGCACCTCGCTCACGCCCGCGATTTTCGATCAGAACCGCGAGAGCCTGGACCCTGAGATGAGCCTTTGGGACAGCCTCGCCGATCCTGGCAGCGGGCAGCTTATGGTGCGGGGGGAGGTGCGCCATGTGGTTGCTTACCTCCGACAGTTCCTCTTTACCGACAAGCAGGCGAAAAGCCCGGTGAAGTCGCTCTCGGGCGGGGAGAAGAACCGTCTCCTGCTCGCGAAACTGCTCGCGCGCGAAAGCAACCTCCTTATCCTTGACGAGCCGACCAACGATCTCGATATGGAAACGCTCGATCTCCTTGAGGAAATGCTGGATGCCTATGACGGCACGCTCCTGATCGTAAGCCATGACCGCGACTTCCTCGATCAACTCGTCACCTCCGTCATTGTGATCGAGGAAGGGGGCAGGATCGATGAATATGTCGGCGGCTACAGCGACTATATCCGCCAGCGGCGCGAGACCGAGAAAAGCCGGAGCAAGGCGGCCGCGAAGCCGAAAGAGACAGTTGAGCGCAACGCTGGCCCCCGCAAGAAACTTTCCTACAAGGATCAGCGCGATCTCGATCTGCTGCCCGGCAAAATCGAGCAGTTGGAAGCGGATATCAAAAAGCTGGAAGCCGAACTCGCGGACCCCGCCCTTTTCACCCGCGACGCCGACGCCTTCAACACCAAAGCCGCGCTCCTCACGGATTTGCAGGAGGAGAAGGACAGCCTCGAGACCCGCTGGCTGGAACTCGAAATTCTGCAGGAGGAGATTGCTGGCGGATAGGGCAGGCCAAATTTCTCAATGGTTTACGGCAGCTTCGTCATATAGCTGTGCGAGGGCGGCAATATCGCCTTCATTGAATAGACGTACCCGTTCCTCGACCACTTCGCGTGGTGTTTTCATTGGTCGGTCTCCAGTCCGCACGTGCGCAGGACCGTCGTGATCACGGCAGTCGTCGCAACATCGAAATCGGCGTCGGTGAGGCCATTCTTCCGTCCCAGAACCGCCGTCCATTGTGCGCCGAAATCGGCCCAGGTCTGGGTCATCGCCCAGATATGGAAAAGCAGGCGGCGGCCATCCACGGGCGTGATCTTGCCCTCCTGCGCCCAGCCATCGAAAATCGCGGCCTTTTCCTCGACCCAGTCTTTCAGGTCAGTCGAGAGATGCTCGTGAATTCTTGGTGCCCCTCGGATCAGTTCGTTTGCAAAGACCTTGGAGGCATCGGGCCGCTCCTTCGAGAGGCGCATCTTGGCCTGGATATAGCGGGTAAGGGTCTCCTTCGGGTCATCCGCCGCGCTGATATCCCCGAAAGAGGAAAGCCAGAGCGCAAGGATATCATCGAGCACCGCCCGGTAAAGCTTCGCCTTGGTGCCGAAATAATAATGGATATTGGCTTTCGGCAGACCCGCTTCCGCCGCGATGGCCGCCGTGGTCGCGCCGCGAAAGCCATGCTCGGCGAAGACCTTTTCCGCCGCCTGCAGGATCTTCTCCGTATTTTCTAGGCGGATACGCCCCTGGGCCGATGCATCCGCTGTCGCTGCCTGTGCCATTATTTTCCCGTTTTCTGGACGGTTTCTTCTACTTAATTCCTGTGACAGAAAATCGGATATTTCACCCCCCATTGCAACTGATTTAGCGCATCATTGACCGACTGTTCCACATGACGCATGATGCGAAAAAATCTCCTTAAAAAAAACGAAACAGCGATCATGGCGACAATGCAGAATATGGCGGTAAAGGGCGACCGGCTCTGGGACAGCCTGATGGAAATGGCGAAAATCGGTGCGACGGAAAAGGGGGGCTGCTGCCGCCTCGCGCTTACCGATCTCGACAGGCAAGGCCGCGATCTTTTCAGTGACTGGTGCCGCGCCGCGGGCTGCACTATCAAGATCGACAAGATGGGCAATATCTTTGCCCGCAGGGAAGGGACGGATGCGAGCCTTGCGCCCGTCATGACCGGCTCCCATCTCGATACGCAGCCGACCGGCGGGAAATATGACGGGGTTTTCGGCGTGCTCGCGGGGCTTGAGGTTCTCCGCACCCTCAATGATTTCGATGTGAAGACGAAGCGCGCGGTCGAGGTTGCCGTCTGGACGAACGAGGAAGGCTCCCGTTTCGCGCCGGCCATGGTGGCCTCGGGCGTCTTCGCAGGTGCCTTTGATCTCGAATATGGCCTGTCCCGCGCCGATGTCGATGGCAAGACGATGGGGGAGGAACTGGCGCGCATCGGCTATGCCGGAGAGGAAGAGGTTGGCGGGCGCGACATCCATGCCTTTTTCGAGGCGCATATCGAGCAGGGCCCGATCCTGGAGCATGAGAAAAAGACCATCGGCATCGTGAAGGGCGCGCAAGGGCAGCGCTGGTATGAAATCACCGTGACGGGGCAGGAGGCTCATGCCGGGCCGACGCCGATGCCGCGCCGGAAGGATGCGCTGGTCGCGGCCGCCAAAATGATCGCGGAGGTGAACCGCATCGGCCTTGAACATCCGCCTTACGCCTGCGCGACCGTCGGCATGATCCAGTCGATGCCGAACTCGCGTAATACCATTCCGGGCAAGGTCTTCTTCACCGTTGATTTCCGTCATCCCGAAGACGAGACCCTAAGCCGGATGGATGCGGAACTGCGCGCCTTCTGCGAAAAGACGGCGACGGAAGGCGGGCTGGAACTGGATTTGCAGGAAATCTGGTATTCGCCGCCGGTTGTCTTCGATGCGGATTGCGTCGGCGCCGTCCGGAAGGGGGCGGAGGCCGCCGGTTTCAGCCATATGGAGATGGTCTCGGGCGCAGGGCACGATGCCTGCTATATCTCCCGCGTCGCGCCAACCGGCATGATCTTTGTGCCTTGCGAAGACGGGATCAGCCATAACGAAGCGGAGGAAGCCACCCCCGCCGACCTCGCCGCCGGCTGCAACGTCCTCCTCTACGCCATCCTTGATCGCGCCGCCGTCGCCTAGATCTACCGAATAAGGAGATTACCGATGTCATCCGCAAAAACCGCGCCGTCACCCGATTACCTGAACCCGGATATTCCGCCGGGGCTTGACCAGCTGGAGGTGCCGGTCGTTGTCGCGACGAACGAGAGCCTGGAGGGTTACGGCTGCCTCGTGGAGGATTACAAGAATTTCCCGGTCGAGATTGTCACCTGGCCCGTCACGGGGCGACGGATGGTCGATGAAGGCACCGGCAATCAGGGCGGCCTTGCCGAGGGGATCTTCGAATTCTGGTGGGAAGGGGATGTGCTCTGGGGGCGCAATAATGCGGTTGAGGATACCTATGTGCTCGGTTTCTCCACCGATCCGAACGAAGGGGCGGAGGCGCGCGCGACTGCCAGAAACGATCAGGTACTGCTCTGGCACGCAAACTACCATCCCGACGGGGGACAGCTTTTCTATTCCCTCGACGGATCGCCCTTCATGGTGCCGCTCGCGCTGCCCGGGGACGATGTGCAGCCCGAGGATTTCATTTCCTTCTTTTGCGATGGCAGCAAGGGGCTCTATATCCACCCCGATATCTGGCATGAGGGCGTCTTTCCCATTGCGCCGAAGGGCCGCTTCTATGACCGGCAGGGCAAGGTCCATGCCCGCGTCTCCGTCAATTTCGCGGAGGAATTCGGCGTGCTTCTCCGGGTGCCACTTATCGTGCCGTCATAACGGATGGAGACAACGATCAGCCCGGATAAAACGGGGCAGGGCATCATAACCATCCTGTTTTCTGTCCTTTTGATGGCCTTTACCGATGCGTTGGTGAAGCTATTGAGTTCGGATCTAACCATCTGGCAGATTTTCTTTGCCCGTGCCCTGTTTGCCATTCCTCTTATGTTGTTGACGTTACGACTTGGTCGCAGCCGTTTCGCGCTTCAAAGCCTTCACTGGGTGGTCCTCCGCAGCCTGTTGCTGATCCTGACCTGGCTTGCCTTCTATGCGGCGCTTCCCGTCTTGAGCCTTTCGGTAGCGGCAGTGGCCGTTTATACAAACCCCATCATTACAGCGCTTCTCTCTGCTCTCGTCATCGGGGAGCCGGTGACAAAGCGACAATGGGGCGGTGTACTATTGGGTTTCCTCGGTGTCGTTGCCATTTTACGGCCGGGCAGTGATGCATTTTCCTGGATCACATTGCTTCCCTTGTTAGCGGCGGCCTGTTACTCGGGCGCAATGGTGCTGACCCGCCACAAATGCCGGGAGGAAACGCCGATCACGCTCGCCATCGGGCTGCAGGCGGCTTTCTTCATTACGGGATTTATCGGAACCGGAGTTCTTGCGCTTCTCCATCTCTCTCCTGAAACCATTGAAATATTTCCCTTTTTATTAAATGACTGGCAAGAGATGGGAGGCGGAGGCTGGGGTTTGATGGCGCTCCTCGGAACGCTCTCCGCGATTTATTTTGTCGGCGTCGCCCGTGCCTACCAAATTGCGGCACCGTCCATCATCGCAACTTTCGATTATGGCTATCTCGTCTTTGCCGCCGTCTGGGGATTTGTCTTTTTTGGGGAAGCCCCGGATAGGCTGACCCTGTGCGGGATGCTGCTGATCACCTGCGCCGGGCTATTGGTTGCCATTCGCCCCGCCAAAGCAGAATAAAATTTCACGCATCGGCGGCCTTTACCAGCCGCTCCCGATGGAGGATGTAGAGCCCGCTCATCACGATGACGGCAGCGCCGATGACCGTGAACTCATTGGGCAGATTGCCGAAGACGAAATAGCCGAAGACCGACATCCAGATAAGCTGCGTATACTGGAACGGCGCGACGGTCGAGGCGGCGGTGTAATCAAACGCGCGGATGATGATGAAATGGCTGAACCCGCCGATAAAGCCGATGATGCCCAACATCAGCCAGCCTTTCGCATCCGGTGCGACCCAGAAGAAGGGAACCACAAAGCTCATCACCACCATGCCGACAAGCGCGGAATAGGTGATGGTGGTGGCGGGAGTATCAACACCCGACAAAAAGCGCGTCGTGATCTGATAGAGCGAATAGCTGATCGAGGTGCCGAGCACGAGAAAGAGGGCGGGGTGCATCTCCACCATGCCGGGGCGCAGGACGATCATCGCGCCACCGAAGCCGACGGCCACCGCCGCCCAACGCCTGGCATTCACCTTTTCCTTCAACAGAAAGACCGAAAACAGGATCACGAAAAGCGGCGCCGTCGCACTCAAAGCCGCGGCATCGGCAAGCTGGACATATTTCACCGCCGTGAAGAAGCAGACCGTCGCCAGCAGCAGGAAGATCGAGCGGACGATCTGAACATTG
>SBHH01000318.1 GCA_006226265.1 Alphaproteobacteria bacterium
CAAATATTGAAAAGACGCGGGATTTTTATTGCGACTTACTTGGTATGATCTATGAAGAATTCGGGGAGGGGCGGCGCGCGCTCAAATTCGGGGGATCGAAGATCAACCTTCATGTCGCCGGCCATGAGTTCGAGCCGAAGGCGCAACTTGCCAAGCCCGGCACGGCGGATCTCTGCTTTATCCTGTCCGGCAACCTTGAGGACATGATGGCCCGTGTGCAGGCAGCGGATGTGGATATTCTGGAAGGTCCGGTCCCGCGCACAGGCGCGCGGGGGCCGATCACGTCAATCTATTTGCGCGACCCCGATCTCAACCTGATCGAGCTGTCGGTTTATGATGAGGCGTGAATAAAAAAGGGAGCGGATGGGCCGCTCCCTTTGTCGCATAATATGAGGTTTCCTCAGCAGGCGGCAAGGGCCTGGTCGAGATCGGCGATGATATCCTCGACATTTTCGATCCCGATGGAGAGACGGACGACATCCGGTCCGGCGCCCGCCGCGACCTGCTGCGCCTCGTCAAGCTGCCGGTGCGTGGTGGAAGAGGGATGGATGATCAGGCTCCGGGTGTCGCCGAGATTGGCGAGATGCGAGAAAAGCTCGACATTCTCGACCATCTTCACCCCGGCGTCATAACCGCCCTTGATGCCGAAAGTGAGCACGGCGCCCGCGCCGCCGTTGAGATATTTCTGGCCGAGATCATAATATTCATCGCCTTTAAGCCCGGCGTAGGAGATCCAGGATACCTTGTCATGGCTCTTCAGATATTCCGCGACTTTAAGCGCGTTTGCGGCATGACGCTCCATGCGGAGCGGCAGGGTCTCGATCCCGGTCAGGATCAGGAAGGCATTGAAGGGTGAGAGGGCGGGGCCGAGATCGCGCAGGCCGAGCGCCCGGCAGGCGATGCCGAATCCAAGCTCCCCAAAGGTCTCATGGAATTTGAGCCCGTGATAGGAGGCATTGGGCTGGCTTAAGGTCGGGAATTTGTCCGACGCACTCCAGTTGAACTTGCCGCTATCGACAATGACCCCGCCGATGGAATTGCCATGGCCGCCCAGGAACTTGGTCATCGAATGGACAACGATATCCGCGCCCCATTCGATCGGGCGGCAGTGATAGGGGGTCGCGAGAGTGTTATCGACGATGAGCGGGATGCCCGCCTCATGGGCGATTTTCGCAATCGCCTCGATATCCGTCATGACACCGCCCGGATTGGCGAGGCTTTCGATGAAGATCGCCTTGCATTTCGGGGTAAGCGCCTTCTTGAAATTCTCCGGGTCCTTCGGATCGACGAAAATCGCATTCCAGCCGAATTTCTTGAAGGACTGGCCGAACTGGGTGATCGAGCCGCCGTAAAGCCGGGTGGAGGCGAGGAACTCGTCGCCATTTTCCATCAGCGTATGGAAGGTGATCATCTGCGCCGCATGGCCGGACGCAACGGCAAGGCCCGTCGCACCGCCTTCCAGCGTTGCGACCCGTTCCTCCAGCACCGCATTGGTCGGGTTGGTAAGACGCGTATAGATATTGCCGAAGGCCTGCAGGTTGAAAAGTTCTGCCGCATGGTCTGCATCGTCAAAGACATAGGAGGCAGTCTGGTAGATCGGCGTCACGCGCGCACCCGTGGTCGGGTCCGGCGTGGCGCCGGCATGGATGGAAAGGGTCTCGAATTTCGGATTGCTCATGTTCATTTATTCCCTATCAGTTTGTTTCGTTTTGAAGAAATGATGCGTGACCGCCCGCCCATATAGGCGATTTCCCCGGACAGGCGGCCAAACTCGATTTTCGGGCAGCGGTTCATGACGACCTTGATGTCGGCCGCCTCGGCCAGCGCCGCAGCTTCGTCATTCCGGACGCCAAGCTGCATCCAGAGGACTTTCGCGCCGATTTTAACGGCCTCCTTCGCGATCGGGGGGATGGCCTCGCTCGCGCGGAAGCAATCGACCATATCAACTGAGCCCGGAATGTCTGAAAGGCTGGCATAGACCGTCTCGCCGACGATTTTAATCCCCGCCTTGCCGGGATTGACCGGAATGACGGTATAGCCCTTCCGTTTCAGATACTTCATCACGTAATAGCTCGGGCGGGAAGGGTTATCGCTCGCCCCCACAATGGCGATGGTCTTCACTTCGTTCAGGATGTCCGCAATATAGGCATCCTCATAATTCTCGTGATCCATGGTTTACTTCCGCCAGTCAGGGGTGCGTTTTTCGAAAAAGGCGGTGAGCCCCTCGCGCGCATCCTCAAGGCGCATGTTCTCGCACATGACGCCGGAGGCATATTTATAGGCTTCATCGAGGGGGAGCTGCATCTGGCGATAGAAGGCCTGCTTGCCCATGCGGATGACATCAAAGGATTTGCCCGCGATATTCCCGGCCATCACCTCGACCTGATCGTCGAGCGCCTCGATGGGAAGGGCGGCGTTCAGGAGGCCGATCTCGACTGCCCGGGGCGCCGAAATGAAATCGCCCGAAAGCAGCATCTCCATCGCCTGCTTGAGCGAGACATTGCGGCCAAGCGCGACCCCCGGCGTCGTGCAGAAGAAGCCGAAGTTCACGCCCGAGGTTGCAAATTTCGAGGTTGTCGAGGCATAGGCGAGATCGCAGGAGGCGACAAGCTGTGTGCCCGCCGCCGTCACCGCGCCATCGACGCGGGCGATCACCGGCTGCGGCAGCGAGACGACGGTCTGCATCAGGCGACTGCATTCGGTAAAAAGCTCATCGAGCGTCTCGTCCTTCGCCATCGCCATGACTTCCTTGAGATTATGGCCCGACGAAAAGACCGGCCCTTCCGCGCGGATCACGACGACATGGATTTTGTCATTTTGGGCGATATTGTCGAGCGCCGCCTGCAACTCCATCATCATCCGGCGGGAGAGGGAATTCCGGCTCCCCGCGTCATCAAGGATCAGCGTCGCGATCAGACCTGAATCCATCCGCGTCACCTTGTCTTTTGTCTCATGAATTGCCGTTGTCATGGCCTCTCCCTCGAAAGCCGGGTTCTTTTTATGCAATTACCATAATCCTTTCCGTGCCGCGATCAATGGTTCGCGCGTAATTTTCTCATGGGCGGAAGGACTTGCCGGGCGCGGAAGCGGCCTGTATCTTTTCCCTCGGACAAGAAGAAGAGGAGAAACCGCCCGTGCCCGTGATGACCGCAGAGATGCTCGAAGCCTTTAACCGCGAACAGTTCCCGCAGATCGATCATATGGGCCTCAAGGTCGATCATGTGGATGACACGTCGATCCGCGTCTCCATGTCGGTGCAAGATATGCATCTTCGGCCGGGCGGCACCGTCTCGGGTCCGACCATGATGCAGCTTGCCGATGCGGCGATGTATCTTCTCCTGCTCGCGCAGATCGGTCCGGTCGCGCTCGCGGTCACGACCAATCTCAATATCAATTTCCTGCGAAAGCCCGAACCCGGCGGCATGTATGCGGAGGGACGGCTGCTCAAGCTTGGGAAAACCCTGGCCATCGGTGAATTCAGCTTATATTCCGAGGGGTTGGAAGATCCGGTCGCGCATGTCACCACGACCTATTCGATCCCGCCGAAAAGGGACGGGCAGACAGGGGTGTGAAAAAGCCCTCGAAAATTGCGGTATTATAATACCATAATTCTAAATTACTACAAATGAAGCGTTATTTCGTTTGACTTGGGGCCTTGTTGCGTTTATACCGCGCATCAGATCGGGGGCCTGCACGGCTCCCTTATTTGTTGTGACACGCTTTTGCGAAGGCATGAGTTAAATGAAAACCTATTCTGCGAAACCCTCTGAGGTGGAAAAGAAATGGCTGCTGATCGATGCCGAAGGCCTCGTTCTCGGCCGTCTCGCCACGATCATTGCGACCCGCCTGCGCGGCAAGCATAAACCGATGTATACGCCGCATATCGATTGCGGGGACAACGTCATTGTCATCAATGCCGAGAAGGTCGCCCTGACCGGCAACAAGATGAAAGACAAGGTTTTCTACTGGCACACCGGGTATCCGGGCGGCATCAAGAGCCGGACGGCCGAGAAGACCCTGGGCGGTAACTATCCGGAACGGATGATCATGAAGGCGGTTCAGCGCATGATCCCGCGCGGTGCCCTCGGTCGGGCCCAGTTCTCCAACTTGCGCGTTTATGCCGGTGCGGAACATCCGCATGCGGCCCAGAACCCGGAAGTTCTGGATGTTGCGTCCATGAATTCCAAGAATGTAAGGAGTGCCTGAGTATGGCTGACGAAGCAAACTCCCTTGAAGATCTGAAAGATCTGACCGAAGGTGCAGCCGCTCCGGCCGCTGGCGCCGAGGCGGGCGCAGAAGTAATTCAGGCCGCCGAAGTGATCGACGCCGTTCAGGCTGATCCGAAGATTGACGAGCATGGCCGCTCCTATGCGACCGGCAAGCGGAAAAACGCCATTGCCCGCGTCTGGATCAAGCCGGGCACCGGCAAGGTCACCGTCAACGGCCGCGATCAGGACGTTTATTTCGCCCGTCCGGTTCTTCGCATGATCCTTCTGCAGCCGTTTGAAGTGACCGACCGCGTCGGCCAGTTCGATGTCGTCTGCACCGTAAAGGGCGGCGGTCTCTCCGGTCAGGCCGGGGCGGTTCGCCACGGCGTTTCCAAGGCGCTCACCTATTACGAACCGGCCTTGCGCCCGGCTCTGAAAGCCGAAGGCTTCCTGACCCGCGACAGCCGCGCGGTCGAACGTAAGAAATACGGCCGCGCGAAAGCCCGCCGGAGCTTCCAGTTCTCCAAGCGTTAATCGCGCGAGAACAGAAAGGCCGCCTTCGGGCGGCCTTTTTTGTTGCAGGCTCACGCCCCGCGAGAGCCTTTTCCGTCAGGATGCGACATGCATTTTGTCTATGTCATCAGGCGCCTTCGATAAACTCGCGAAATTTTCGATTTTGATTGATTTGTCCGGGAACTGAGCGATGAGTTCCAAATCTCCGCCCATGGCCTGAATGAAGCGCCGAAGGGTTCCGACCAGCATGTCGGCGCGCTTTTCAAGCTTGGCAACCGATCCCTGACCGATATGAAGGATTTCGGCAAGTTCCTCCTGTGACAGGCGCATCGCCTTTCGCAACTCGGCGAGGTTCATCTCATCGTCAAGTTCCAGGGTTCGCTTTTCCGCACGGGCCTGCGCTTCCGGGGACAGGCTGTCACGGAGATCGGAAAATTTATGTCGGCCCGCCATGATCATTCTCCTTTCAGTTCCTGCAGATGCTCGTCATAAAGCCGGTCTGCAATTGGAATCATTCTTTCATAAAATCTGTTGTCGCCCGTCTTGTCCCCGCCGATCAGCAAAATCGCGGTTCGTTCCGGGTTGAAGGCATAAAATATTCTCAAAGGATGTCCGCCGCTTTGAATGCGAAGTTCGCGCATATGGCTGTGCCGCGATCCTTCGATGCCGCTGGAATAGGGGAAGGGAAGTTGCGGTCCGCGACGTTCCAGAAGATTGACACTGGCGACAACGTCAATGCGTTCAGCTTCCTCTATCTCATCCCACCATTCACCAAATTCATTAGTATATTCGACATCCCATGCCATGGAGGAAATATTATTCCTTTGAAGGAATATGTCAAGATTTGAATGAAAAGTTGCATATTTTAAAATCCCGCATTCTCAATTAAACTCCGCGCCATGGACAGCCGTGATTTTTTGAAGAGTTTGACGCCGTCGCAGCGGGCGATGCTGCTGGAGCGGTCGGATGTGCGGGGGCTTCTGCATTTTGGCGGGCAGGGGGCGTTGATCCTGCTTTTGGCGGCGCTTATTGCGATGAAGGGACCGGGCTGGCCGTTTTTGATGCTGCCCGAAGGCATTCTCATTGCCTTTCTCTTTCCCGCGCTCCATGAAAGCGTGCATCGGACGGCATTTAACAGCCTCTGGCTCAATAAGGCGGTCGCGCGAGCTTGCGGCTTTCTCATCCTGCTGCCCGCCGAATGGTTCCGCTATTTTCATGTGGAGCATCACCGTTTTACGCAAGACCCGTCGCGTGACCCTGAGCTTTTAACCCTGCATCCCGCCACAAGGGCGCAATATTTCCTCTATCTTACCGGCCTGCCACTTTGGCTTTCGCACGCCAAAACCCTCTTCCGGAACGCCTTTGGCCGCATCGATGATGCCTTCGTGCCGGAGCATGGGCGGATGGGCGTGAAGCGGGAGGCGCAAGCCATGCTGCTCCTCTATGCGGTGCTGCTTGGCGTCTCCATCGCGCTTGAGACGAGCATTCTTCTCTATGTCTGGATTATCCCCGCCCTGATCGGGCAGCCGTTTTTACGGCTTTTTCTGCTGCCGGAGCATACCGGATGCCCGAACGGGCCGGATGTTTTTGAAAATACCCGGACGACCCTCACCAACCGGCTTGTCCAGCGGCTCGGCTGGAACATGTCCTTTCATGCGGAGCATCACTGCTTCCCGGCGGTGCCGTTCCACCGCCTTGAAAGCTTCCATATGCTGACCCGTTTTCATTTGAAAGTAACGTCGCCGGGCTACCTCGCCTTTCACCGGGAGTTTCTGAAGGGCCTGAAATAGAA
>SBHH01000333.1 GCA_006226265.1 Alphaproteobacteria bacterium
TTATATAATTCAATTATAGATTGCTTATTTCATTCAATCTCTGCTTTTCTGCCAATCCGAGAGAACTTTGGAGGCAGGCAGAAAAACGGAACAAAATTATATGGAGTCCTATTCCTCGACGAGGCGGTGGTCACGGACATGGACAATGCGGTCCATGCGGCGGGCGAGGTCGTTGTTATGGGTCGCGACGAGGGCAGCGACTTTTTGGGCGCGAACGGCTTCCAGAAACTCCGCGAAAACAAGCTCCGCCGTTTCCTCATCCAGATTACCGGTCGGCTCGTCGGCGAGCAGAAGAGCCGGAGAATTCGCAAGGGCGCGGGCGATGGCGACGCGCTGTTGCTCCCCCCCTGAAAGTTTCGCCGGCCGGTGCGAAAGCCGCCCTTCAAGCCCCATCCGGGAAAGAAGCGCTGTTGCCTTCTTCTTCGCCTCGGATTTTGCGACACCCGCAATCAGGTTCGGCATCATGACATTTTCAAGCGCCGTGAATTCGGGCAGGAGATGATGGAACTGATAGACAAAGCCGATCTTTTCAAGGCGAATCTGCGTCCGGCGAGCATCGTTGGCCCGGCTGCAATCGACACCGGAAATGGTCACGGTCCCGCCCGACGGAGGTTCCAGAAGACCAGCGATTTGCAAAAGCGTCGACTTGCCGGAACCGGACGGCCCGAGAAGCGCGACGATCTCGCCGGGTTTCAGGTCAAGCGCTACCTGTTCCAGCACATGGAGTTCCTCCCTTCCCTGACGAAAGATGCGGCTGACACTTTCGAGTTTCAGCACCGCGTCACTCATAGCGAAGCGCCTCCACCGGGTCGAGCCGTGCCGCCCGCCAGGACGGATAAATCGTCGCCAAAAGCGAAATGCCGAGCGCCATGATCACCACCGTCGCGACTTCCGATGGATCGACTTTAGCCGGAAGATGAGAAAGGAAGTAAATCTCGGCCGAGAAAAGCTCAACCCCCGTAATACTCTCGATCACCGATTTGATCCGGTCGATATTGGCGCAGAAGCTGAGGCCGAGCAGCACGCCAAACGCCGTGCCGACAACGCCTACACTCGCGCCCGCGATGAAGAAGACGCGCATGATCATGCCCCGCGTTGCCCCCATGGTACGCAAAATAGCGACATCCCGCCCCTTGTCCTTCACCAGCATGATCAGGCTGGAAATGATATTGAAAGCGGCGACAAGGATGATGAGGGTCAGGATCAGGAACATCACGTTCTTCTCCACCTCCAGCGCGTTGAAGAAGCTCCGCCTGGATTCCTGCCAGTCATAGATAAAGGCGCGAATATTCACCGCATTGATCACTTCGCGCCGGATCGAAAGCGCATGCTCCGGATCAGTCGCGAAGACATCGATTGCCGTGATCCCCTCCCCAAGATGGAAGTATTTCTGCGCGGCTTTAAGCGACATATAGATATAGCCGCTGTCGTATTCGAACATGCCCGTGTCGAACAGGGCATCGACGGTGAAGGTTTTCACGCGCGGAATGGTGCCGAAGGCGGTTGGCGTGCCTTCCGCCGAGATCAGTTTCACCTTATCGCCCGCTGAAACACCCAGCGTTCGCGCAAGCCGATAACCCAGAATAATCGAATTATTATCATTGAAATGATCGAGAGAGCCATCGACGATATTGTCGGACAGCACCTTGATTCCGGCGAGCTGGTTCGGCGAGAGGCCGCGCACAAGCGCCCCGCTCGCCTTTTTGCCGGATGCCATCACCTGCCCTTCGACAAGCGGCGTCACGCGCACCACGTCCTTGACAGCGGCAAGGCGCGCGACAACATCGCCATAATTCACGATGGGTTCGTCGGCAGGCGCGCGGATTTCATAATGCCCGTTAAGACCGAGAATGCGGTCGAGCAATTCGGCACGGAAACCGTTCATCACCGACATGACGATGATCAGCGTCGCGACGCCAAGTCCGATCCCGAGAAAGGAGAAGGTTGCGATGACCGAGATGAACCCTTCCTGCCGACGGGCCCGCAGGTAACGCAACGCCATCATCCATTCAAAGCGGGAAAACACTAGCTGCGGCCCGCCAACAGGGTCAGAGCCTCCGATAACGCAACTTCCTGCTTCTCGCCGGTTGCCCGGTTTTTCACCTCGACCACGCCGGACTTCACGCCGCGCGGGCCGATGGTTGCCTGCCAGGGCAGGCCGATCAGGTCCATCTTGGCGAATTTCTCACCGGCCCGGCCCGCCGTGTCGTCGTAAAGCACCTCGACACCCGCTTCGGTCAGCTTGCCGTAAAAACTGTCACAAGCCGCATCGCATTCCGCATCGCCGCTCTTGAGGTTGATAAGGCCAACCTTGAAGGGCGCCACGCTTTCGGGCCAGATGATGCCGTCATCATCATGGCTCGCCTCGATAATCCCGCCGACAAGGCGTGAAACCCCGATGCCATAGGAGCCCATGGAAACGGTGACATCCTTGCCATCCGGTCCGGCGACGGTCGCCCCCATTGTCTTGGAATATTTATCACCGAAATGGAAAATATGGCCAACCTCGATCCCGCGGCGGGAAACGAGATCAGCTTCCGCGACATCGCAGGTTTCCGGGTTATGCATTTCATCCGCCGCGGCATAGAAGCTCGTCCATTCATCGACGATGGCCTGCAGGTCCTCCGGCGAGCAGTCGTTCCCTTCCGGCGTTTCGAGATCAAGCAGATTTTTGTGATAGAACACCTCGCTCTCGCCGGTATCGGCAAGGACGATGAACTCATGCGAAAGATCGCCACCGATGGGGCCGGTTTCCGCCCGCAAGGGAATGGCTTTAAGGCCGAGCCGCGCGAAGGTCTTGAGATAGGCCACGAACATATTGTTATAGGCCGTCTTCGCGCCTTCATAATCGAGGTCGAAGGAATAGGCGTCCTTCATCAGGAATTCGCGGCCCCGCATGATGCCGAAGCGCGGACGCACCTCATCGCGGAATTTCCACTGAATATGATAGAGATTGAGCGGCAGGTTCTTGTAGCTTCGCACATGAGAACGGAAGATGTCCGTCACCTGTTCCTCGTTCGTCGGGCCATAGAGCATGTCGCGTTCATGCCGGTCGACGATGCGCAGCATTTCCTTGCCGTAATCGTCATAGCGCCCGGATTCGCGCCAGAGATCGGCGGGCTGCAGGGTCGGCATCAGGATTTCAAGCGCCCCTGCCCGGTTCTGTTCCTCCCGGACGATCCGCTCGATATTCTTGAGGACCTTATGACCAAGCGGCAGCCAGCTATAGATGCCTGCGGAAGACTGCTGGATCATGCCTGCGCGTAGCATCAGCCGGTGCGATACGATCTGGGCCTCCTTGGGGTCTTCCTTCAAGGTGGGCAAAAAGTAACGGGACAAACGCATGAGGGCCTCGGCAAGATAAAATCAATATTGGGTTTCAGGGCGCCGCCGCATCTCGCATTGGGCAGCAGTCTCTGTTCAGACTTTTACCGGGTTTGCACCAGATTGCAAGGGCTTCGCCTTATTGAAAGCGTTTCCGGCATTCGACGGCGATGGCATTTGCCGCCGGATCGGCCAATTCCTGACCGTTAAAGTAAAGCCGGTTAGAGGCAATGTCATATTCCACCGCCCCGATATAGACATCCGCATTTTTAAGTTTCGGATCAACATGCTTGATCAAGTCTTTAAGCGGCAAGGATAAATCAATCGTGATATGATCAGGCAGCTTGATCTGGCTCCCACCATCGAGGTCGGCGGGCGCGACCGGATTGCCGTCCACATCGACCCCCGGTTTATATTCCACACCCGGTTCCTCGACATATTTCATGATATTGGCGCAATCCTCCTGGCTCACCTCAAGGCGGGCCTCCTCGGCAAACGCGGGTATCGCGGGAAGCAGCGCCAAAGCGAAAAGGGGCAGTAACCGAATTGCGAGGATCACATTGCCTCCTCAATAGTTCTGGAAATAGGCCCGGAGATCGAAAAACTGCATATAGAGCACCCACCAGACGATCCCGAATATTGCGGCGGCAATCAGCGTCGTCACGGCGAATTTTGTCCAGATACGCGGTTTGACGGGAGCGCTGTCCGCCGTTCCTGGCACCTGTTCTTCGCCAGATTCCGCGTGGGTCTTATTGCCCCAAGGGAGCACCATGAACAGCACCAGAAACCAGGAAATGAAGAAAACGACAATGCCGCCTGCGAGGGTCATAACGCGCTCCTAAACCTGCTCCAACTCCACAAGCGTGCCGTTGAAGTCTTTGGGATGTAAAAACAATACGGGCTTCTTATGCGCCCCGATTTTCGGTTCCCCATCCCCGAGGACGCGCGCGCCTTGCGCCTTCAGATGATCGCGCGCGGCGATGATATCCTCTACCTCATAGCAGACATGATGCATGCCGCCGGAGGCGTTCTTGGCGAGAAAGGCTGCGATCGGCGATTTTTCCCCCAGAGGGTGCAACAGCTCGATCTTGGTGTTGTCGAGCTCGACAAAGACCACGGTCACGCCGTGATCGGGTTCGGCCTGCGGCTCGCTCACTTTCGCGCCGAGGGTATCCCGGTAAACGGCGGCGGCCGCTTCCAGATCGGGAACCGCGATGGCAACATGGTTTAATCGTCCAATCATTCTAACATCCTTACTCGTCGTCAATTCTGATTACATAGATATCCGTCACCGGCCGTCGTCCGGCAATCCGCCGGAACACCTTGCGAACCGCGCCATAGGCCGATTGTTCCACCGCCGCATCATCCAGCCGCTCCGCTTTTGTCAGCGTCGCATGGCGCTCCCTGATTTCCCGGCACATCATTTCCTGCAGATCGGGAAAGAGGTCTTCGTCAATCACACCGCGCAGGCGGATCAGCGGATCTTCCGTAATTTGCCCCTTCTCGTTGACAATGACAACCCCGCTGATGGCCCCGTTAAAGACAAGGCGGCGGCGGGTGCTGAGGAAGTCCCCGTCAAGCGCCGTCAAGCCGCCCGCATCGACGGCAAGCCGGCCGGAAGGGACATCGCCCAGAATCTCCGGCTTTCCGGGGGCAAGCTTCAGAAGGTTACCGTTTGTGATTTCGATCGCTTCGGAAACACCCAGAGAGAGCGCGAGCTCGCAATGTGCGCGGATATGCCGCGCTTCCCCATGGACGGGAACGGCGATCTTGGGTTTCACGATGCCATACATGTCAGTGAGTTCAGCCCGCGCCGGATGGCCGGAAACATGTACAAACTCGTCCGCCTCGGTAATGACATTGATACCGTTTTCGGTAAGCTGGTTATGAAGGGCGAAAAGCGTCTTCTCGTTCCCCGGGATGACTTTCGATGAAAAGATCACCGTATCGCCGGGTGCAAGCTCGATATGCGCATGTTCGCCGCGCGCAATTCGGGCCATGGCGCCCCGCGCCTCCCCTTGACTACCGGTACAGAGAAGCAGCAGCTTGTCGCGCGGGATATGACCTGCATCCTTCTCATCAAGAAAAGGTGGCAAATCATTGAGATATCCAGATCTTTTGGCCGCCTCCGTCATCCGGTGGAGAGAGCGCCCGACCAGCACCACATGCCGGTCGTTCTTCTCGGCAATGCTCGCAATCGTCTTGAGCCGCGCGATGTTAGAGGCAAAGGTCGTCACGGCGACGCGGCCCTTCGGGATGCCCGCCAGCAACTCATTCAGGCTGTTCTGGACATCCAGTTCCGATCCCGACACACCTTCTTTGAAGACATTGGTGGAATCGCAGATCATGGCAAGAACGCCGTCCTCGGAGACTTTCTGCATTTTGGAAAGATTGCTCGCTGGTCCTACCACCGGGTCCGGATCGAGCTTCCAGTCGCCGCTATGCAGCACCCGGCCATAAGGCGTCGTGATCATTAGCGCCTGCATTTCCGGGATCGAATGGGTGAGATCGACGAAATCGATCTTGAACTCGCCCAGCGCCATGGAACTTCCGGGCGCAACGACATTCACCTCGACCTCGTCTTCCAGCCCTTCCTCCGCGAGTTTGAGGGCAAGGATTTCTGCCGTGAAGGGGCTGGTATAAACGGGGCAGCGAAATTCCGGCCAAAGCCTTGCAACCGCACCGACATGATCCTCATGCGCATGGGTAACGATAATGCCGATCAAATCCTCCCGCCGCTCGGCGATCCAGCGGGCGTCCGGAACGATGACATCGATCCCGGGCGCCCGGTCATCGGCGAAGGAGATCCCGCAGTCGATCATCAACCATTTGCCGTTGCAGCAATAAAGGTTGAGATTCATACCGATCTCCCCGCTACCGCCGAGGGGCAGGAATATCAGGGAATTATTGAAGTCTTTTTCAGAAAAAGTCATACAGTTGTTCGTTCACTATTCTTGTAAAAAATCTCGACCAGCCCAATCAGAGTGAGATCGGGGCTAACGTGGTCGATAATATCGGTGCCCCGATCGAAAAGCGGAGCGAGACCGCCCGTGGCGACTACTTTAAGGTTCTGCCCAAGCTCGGCACGGATGCGAGCGATCAATCCTTCCACCATCGCGATATACCCCCAGTAAATGCCGGATTG
>SBHH01000362.1 GCA_006226265.1 Alphaproteobacteria bacterium
GATGTTGTAGTTGTTTGGTGCTGTGGGTTTCGGGGATTAAATTTTGTCCCCGTCTTGTACAAGATTTCAGGGGATAAAATCCAGTCCCGACCCGGATTTGTGAATTTTTTCGGGATATCGGGCATTTTCTGACCCTAAAATTCCGGGAATTATGGGGATAAAAATTTTTGTCCCCGTTTTCAGATGAATTTTCCCCGGCATTTCGGATTTCCATTTCCGCTTTTCCACAGGCGGAGCTTTTGCGAATGAAAAAAGGGTTAACGGGGAATAATTTTTTGGGATTTTCGAAAGGCCCGTGTTATCCCTGTTATTCCCGTAATCCACAGGAAGAAATGCAGTTTCGAATGGCCGAGTTTCAACTTCATCTGGTGTCGGATTCGACCGGTGAAACCCTGCAATCCATGACCAAGGCGGCGCTGGTGCAGTTTGAAGGCATCACCCCGGTCGAACATATCTGGACTCTGACCCGCACCGTGCGTCAGCTCGATGATATCCTTGATTCCATTGCGAAAAAGCCGGGTTTGGTGCTCTATACCCTGGTCAGCAAGGAAATGCGCGATGTGCTGGAAATGGGCTGTCAGCGGCTCGGCGTGCCTTGTGTCTCCGTGATGGATCCGGTCCTTTCCGCCTTTTCAAATTATCTGGGTAAGGAAATCCGCCGTCTGCCCGGCCGCCAGCATGCGCTGGACAAGGAATATTTCAACCGGATCGAGGCCTTGAACTATACCATGGCGCATGACGACGGGCAGCTTCCCGATGGCTTGCAGGATGCGCAGATTGTGCTGGTCGGGGTATCGCGGACCTCGAAAACGCCGACCTCCTTTTATCTGGCGCATCGCGGTTACAAGACGGCCAATGTGCCGATTGTGCCTGATATTTCCCTGCCACCGCCTCTTTTCAAACTGAATAATCCGCTGGTGGTCGGCCTTACCACAAGCCCGGAGCGCCTCTCCGAAATCCGGAAAAACCGGCTTTTAAGTCTCAAGCAGACGGTCGATACGGATTATGTCGACCGGGAACGGATCAAGGATGAGGTGATTTTCGCCCGCAAGCTCTGCACGCGCGAAGGCTGGCCGGTGATCGATGTCTCCCGCCGCTCGGTCGAGGAAACGGCGGCGCAGATCATCACCCTTTATCATCGCCGTCATCAGACGGCGGTATAGGCCATGTATCAGGGTCTTATTCTGGCGTCGCAAAGCCCGGCCCGGGCGCGGCTGTTAGAAAATGCGGGCTTTGAGTTTCTGACCCGCCCCGCTGTCATTGATGAGGTCGAAGTTCGCCATGCCATGGCGGGCGAAGGCGCCGATGCAGGCGATGTCGCCGTTATGCTCGCCGAGATGAAAGCCGCCAAAATCTCCCGGCAGGAGCCTGAGGCCCTTGTCATCGGCGCGGATCAGATGCTCGATTGCAACGGCATCTGGTTCGAAAAGCCTGCCGATATGGATCATGCGCGCGCCCATCTGTTAAGCCTGAAAGGCAAGACCCATCAGCTTTCAAGCGCGGTTTCGGTCGCAAAAGGCGGCTCCGTCCTCTGGCGGCATCTGGAGCAAGCCTCCCTTCGCATGCGAAATTTCGACGAGGCTTTTCTCGATCGTTATCTCGAAGTGGCGGGCGAGGATATTTTAAGCTCCGTCGGCGCCTATCGACTGGAAGGGCCGGGCGTGCATCTTTTTAATAAAATCGAGGGAGACTTCTTCACCATTCTCGGTCTCCCGCTTCTCCCGCTTCTTGATTTTCTCCGGGGCCATAAGATAGGGCTGGCGTCATGACGCAACAGACAAAAATCGCCGGGGTCTGCGGCTGGCCGATCAGCCATTCCCTCTCCCCCCGCCTGCATGGCTTCTGGATCAAGCGCCATAACCTTGACGCGGACTACCGCGCCTGGCCGGTGGAACCCAAGACCTTACGAACAAGCCTGAACCGGCTGCGGCACGAATGCGCCACGGAAAACGGCATTTTCCGGGGCACCAATCTTACGATCCCTCTAAAAGAAGAGGCCATGGGGATTATGGATATCCTCCATCCCACCGCCAAACGGATCGGCGCGGTCAATACGGTGGTGGTCCAAGAGGATGGTCAGCTTTTGGGGCGAAATACCGATGCGGAAGGCTTCACCAATTCGCTCGCGGAACACGCCGATATCACAAAATTAAAAGGCGGTTCGGCGCTTCTCTTGGGCGCGGGCGGTGCCGCGCGGGCGCTTGTCACCGCGCTTCAGGATATGGGGCTTTCCCGGATCCAGATTGCCAATCGGACGACCGACCGGGCGGAAAAGCTTGCACAAGAGATGGGCGGCGCGGCAGAAGTCCTTCCCTGGGACCAGCGCGAAGCGGCTCTTGCCGAGACTGATATCCTCATCAATTCCACCAGTCTCGGGATGGCGGGTCAGCCCGCGCTCGATCTCTCGCTTGATCGATTGCGCGAAAAAGCGATTGTTTCCGATATTGTCTATGTCCCGCTTGAAACGGAATTGTTGAAAGCCGCGCGGCTTCGCGGCAATATTGCGGTCGACGGGCTTGGCATGCTGCTCTATCAGGCGCGGGCGGGGTTCACCGCCTGGTTCGGGCAGGAAGTTGCGGTCGATCAAGCTTTACGCGATCATGTGCTGGAAGCGCTTCAAAAGAAATAAACAATGAAGGAATAAAAAGAATGCTGCTTGTCGGGCTGACCGGCTCCATCGGGATGGGGAAATCGACGGTCGCGGAAATGTTCCGGAAACTCGGCATTCCGGTCTATGACGCGGATGCGGAAATCCACAAACTCTATGCAAAAGGCGGCGCGGGCGTCGAGCCGATCCGTGAGGCCTTCCCGGAGGCCGTGACCGATGATGCGGTGGACCGGGCCGCGCTTTCCAAGCTTGTCGTCGGCAATCAGGCCGAAATCAAACGCCTTGAAAGTGTCATCCATCCGCTTTTGTCGGAAGGGCGGCAGGCCTTTTTTGACCGCTCCGCCGCCGAGGGGCATTTGCTGGTCGTCCTTGATATCCCGCTTATTTTTGAGACGGGCGGGGAGGACCGGGTCCATAAAATCGCCGTTGTCTCCGCCCCCGCTCATGTCCAGAAAGAACGGGTGCTGGCCCGCCCCGGCATGACAGAGGAGAAGTTTAACGCTATTCTCGATCATCAGGTGGATGATGCGATCAAGCGGGAGCGCGCGGATTTCGTGATCGACACCCATTGCACGGAGGAAGAAACCTTCGAACAGGTGAAGGAACTGGTAAGCAGGCTGAAAGATGCGTGAAATTGCCCTCGATACGGAAACGACCGGCTTCGATCCCGCAAGCGGCGATAGGATTGTCGAAATCGGCTGTGTCGAGATGATCAATCACATAGCCACCGGTAACGTCTTTCACCGCTACATCAATCCGGAACGGGATATGCCAACGGCGGCCTTCGAGGTGCATGGCCTTTCCGAGGAATTCCTCCGTGGTCACAAGGTGATGGCGGAGGAAATCGACGAATTTCTCGCCTTTATCGAAGGCGCGAAGCTTGTCATCCATAATGCCCAGTTCGATATGAAATTCATCAATGCCGAACTGATCCGTTTAAAGCGCAAACCGCTTCCCATGAGCCAGTCGATCGATACGGTCGGCATGGCGCGGGCGAAATTTCCGGGCGCGCAGGCGAGCCTGGATGCGCTCTGCCGCCGCTTCAATATCGACAATTCTGCCCGTACGAAGCATGGTGCCCTTCTCGATGCGGAGCTTCTGGCCGAGGTTTATCTCGAACTGGTCGGCGGACGGCAGCAGGGCCTCTCCTTTGGTAGTGGGGCCGGTGACGATATATCCAAAGCTGAAGCCGAATTCCGCCCGCCGCGCGCCCATGCGCCAAGCGCGGAAGAGCTTGCCGCCCATGCGGAGTTCATGAAAAGCGTCGAGAACCCGATCTGGGAACGATAACGCATCCGACCATAAAAAAGGGGCGAATGATCGCCCCTTTTTGCATTTTCGATGATTTAGGGCCTCAGGCCATTCCGGCAGGCTGCTGCTGTGCAAGGATCTGCGCCTTGTGATCGCGGAACATCGCGCCGAAATCGAGCGGATCGAGCATCAGCGGCGCATAACCGCCGTCGCGCGTTGCATCGGCAATGATCCGCCGCGCGAAGGGGAAGAGAAGCCGCGGGCACTCGATCATGCAGATGGGCTCGATCGCATCGTCCGGGAAATCCTTCAACAGGAACAGGCCGCCATATACGAGTTCGATCACGAAGGCGGTATGTTCGCCCTGATTGGCCTTCACCTCGATCCGGAGCTCGACATCGTAATGCTCTTCCACCCGGAGCCGCGCCTGGATGTTGGCGGCAAGGCTCACTTCCGGCTGCGGTGCATCTGGCGCCAGACTGTCCGGCGCGTTCGGATTTTCAAAGGAAAAGTCTTTCACATACTGGCGGATGATCGCAAGGGAGGGTTGCTTCGCCTCATCTCCGCCTGCGGCGTCCTGTCCATTGTCTGACATACGGGAATCTCCTGAATGGGGCCCTTCGCGGGGCCGGATATTTGCTGGCTTGTGGCTATCACGGATGCCGGAACGGGACAAGGAATAAGTCCCGCATCCGTAGCAAATTCCCCTGTCCTAGCGCCCTCCGGCCCAGGGGCTGTTCGGATTGCGGCGACCTTCGCCGCCGTCCCTGTCCTCCTTGTCGAGGGAAGGGGCGTCAGGGTCGACCACCTCATATTCACCGTCGATCACGCCATCCCCACCCCGGCTTGAGCGTTTCCAGTTCGCCCGTCCGCCGCCCATAAAGACGAAATTGCTGTGTTTCGCCATATAGGCCGCCAGCGCGTGACGAAGCGGCGGCAAAAAGAGAAGGAAGCCGACCGCATCGGTGACGAACCCCGGGATCAGCAGAAACAACCCGGCGAGGGCGAGGAAAATGCCTTCAAATATCTCCTGCGCCGGGCTTTCCTGACGTTCGAGCGCCGCACGGGCGCGCATCAGAACGCCAATCCCCTGCACGCGGAGGAGCATCAGGCCCGCCGCCGCCGTCAGGAAGGTGATCAGGATGGTGTTAAAGGCGCCGATGGCACTCCCCACCTTGATGAAAACCATGATTTCCACCAGCGGAATTCCGATCAGCGCGGCCAGAATTAGTAAAGCCAAACTTGTTTATCCTCTTGCGAGTTTCTATGTATCAATTAGAGGGTGGCCTGTAAGCCATCACACTAATAGATACTGGACCTTGGCGCAGTATGCCGTTACCCTCTTTAACAAGAGAGATGTCTTTTACATAAGGGTTGTTGGTGCTTTTACCAAACCCAATTTGAAGATTGCGATATGGAAAGCGGATCCCAGTTTCTGGAAATTGTCTTGCTCGTTGCGGTAGCGGGTTTTATCTTCCTGCGCCTTCGGAGTGTCCTTGGCCGGCGCATGGGGCATGAACAGTCGCCGCGCGAGGAACAAAATCGCCGTCCTGCCGAAGGACACAAGGCGCGGGATCTCGATGATGCGCCGCGCGCCGATGACAAGGTGGTTGTTTTGGGTGACAAGACGCGGACTGTCAAGCCGAGTCCCTTTGCCTTCACGCCACTGCAGCGCGCGCTTTCCGAAATTCACCAGATGGACCGCAGCTTTGACGAAGGCACTTTCCTTGAAGGTGCCGAGGCTGCTTATGAAATGATCGTTGTTGCCTTCGCCAAGGGGGACAAGGAGATGCTGAAGGACCTTCTTTCGAAGGAGGTCTATAACAATTTCGCTGCCTCCATCGAGGCGCGGTCCAAGGATAACCTTACCATGTCCACCGATATCGTCGCAATCCATTCCGCCGAGATCACGGAGGCGACACTGGAGCAGCGCGATGCGGAAATCACGGTCGCGTTCGAAGCCGAGATGATCTCCATGACCAAGAACGAGGATGGCGTTGTCGTCGCCGGCGATCCGCAGCCGGATACTGTGAATGAGCTCTGGACCTTTGCCCGCACCTTAAAATCGCGCAATCCGAACTGGCTTCTGATCGCCACACGCAGCGCCCAGTAAGGCGGGGCCTAAGGGTGGGCGGACAACAGCGGCGGATCTCTTTACGCGGCCTGATGACGGCGATCCTCGGCCTCGTTCTTTTCTGTCTCAGCGTCGGGGCCGGCTACTGGTTCTACAAGAGCCGCCAGCCGATGGAGAACCGCCTTGTGCTGGAGGCTGTGTCTTTCAAAGATCTGCCGGGATGGCGCGACGATGATCTTGGCAGTTTCCTGCCCGCCTTTTTCAAATCCTGCAACCGTATTCTGTCCCTGCCTGAAAAACGCCTGATGGGTGGCGCAGGCATCGGTGGGACCGCTGCTGACTGGCAGCCGCTCTGCCATGTTGCTCTAAAACTCCCGCCGAACCGGATGCAGGATTTTTTCGAGCAGAACATGACCCCCTTCCGCGTCCTCAATAACGATGAGGAAGCAGGGCTTTTCACCGGTTATTACGAGGCCAGTCTGAAAGGCAGTGAAACCCGCCATGCGCCCTATCTCACGCCGCTATACTT
>SBHH01000098.1 GCA_006226265.1 Alphaproteobacteria bacterium
ATGCCCGCCTATCCCGGGCGGATCACGCTTGCGGCGGGCGGGCACTGGCTTTCGCTTTTCGCGCCCCGATCCCAGCTTGTGGAATTTGTCCTCCGCGAGAAGAAGTTTCGGAAATCCATGCTGGCCGATTTGAAACCGGAGCATTGGATTTCGCCGACTTTGCGCGCCGGGAAAAGCTTTTATGAGCCATTGCAGGGCGGCGGGGTCAAGCATTTCGGAGAATTGAAGCCCTGGGCGCCGACCATGTCGTCGGGCATCTGTGCACAGCTGGATGCGGATTTCCGGCCCGCCAGCTGCCTCCATAGCCGGGCCAACGGCCATACCCACGGGGTCACGGATATGGCGGAATATGACGGCAGTCTCTATGCGGCGGCGAAGGGCGATAATGTCGTCGTCGCCATCCCCCTTGACGCGTTGGGAGAGGTCGAATGACGGTGATTTTGGAACTCAGAAACGGGACCAAGGAATATCGTGGCATCCCGGCGGTGAAAGATGTTTCCTTCACCCTCCGGAAGGGGGAGGTGCATGCGCTCCTTGGCGAAAACGGGGCGGGAAAATCGACCCTGACCAAGATGCTTGCGGGCGTTGTCGAGCCGACACGGGGCGAAATCCTGATGGAGGGGGAGACGCTTGCCCTCAAAACTCCGGCAGAGGCTTTGGAGATCGGCATCGCCATGGTCTATCAGGAGACGAGCCTCGTCCCCTCGCTCACCGTCGCGCAGAACCTCTATCTCTCCGACAAGAAGCATTTCCATCGCCTGCGCGGCACCTATATCGCCGGGCAGCAGTTCCTGCAGTCGCTCAACTTTCATGTCGATCCGATGGCGCAGGTTGCGGCCCTGGGCGCCGGGCAGAAGCAGATGGTCGAGATTGCCCGCGCCGTGCATCACAATGCCAAGGTCATCATTTTCGATGAGCCGACCTCGACCCTGACGCCGGAGGAGAAATACCAGTTCTTCCAGCTGGTCGAACGGCTGAAGAAGCAGGGCGTCTCGATCATTTTCATCTCCCACGCGCTGGAGGAGGCATTGGAGATTTCCGATCGCATCACGGTCATGCGGGACGGCGAACATGTGATCACCGACGATACCTCCGCCTTTGACCGGGACAGCATTGTCCGCGCCATGGTGGGCCGTTCGCTGACCGATGAAATCCATGGCTCTGCCGTCGATCATGAAATCCGCAAGCCCGGCGAAAAGGTCTTGAGTGTCCAGAACCTTTCCATGCAGAATATCGTCCGCAACACGTCTTTCTCGGTCTTTGCGGGGCAGGTGACGGGTATGTTCGGCCTGATCGGTTCCGGCCGGACGGAGGCCGCGAAAATCGTGGCCGGTGTCCTGAAGCGCAACCTGTTTCATGGCGGGCAGGTGCGCCTCAACGGCAAGCCCCGGCGCTATCGCGTGCCGCGCCCCGCCGTGCGGGACGGCATCATCTATGTGACGGAGGATCGAAAGGTCGAAGGCTTTTTCGAAACCATGTCGATTGCGGAAAATATCTATCTGGCCGGGCTGACGGGCGGGCAAACGAAGGCCAAGACCGTCAATATGCGCGAGATGCGGGAAATCGCAGAGAAATGGACCAAGGCGCTCAACGTCCGCTCCATCAATAACGATGCCAGCGTGATCGAACTTTCGGGCGGGAACCAGCAGAAAGTGGTGATCGCCAAGGCGCTGGTGCAGAAACCGAAACTGATTATCTTCGATGAGCCGACGCGCGGTGTCGATGTTGGCGCCATTGTCGAAATCCATCATCTGATCGAGCGGCTGGCGGAGGAAAATATCGCCGTGCTGGTGATTTCTTCGTACTTGCCGGAAATCCTTAAATTGTCGGATCGCATCCTTGTCTGCCGTCAGGGCCGGGTGGTGGAGGAATTCGACCGGCGAAAAGCAACGGAAGAAACCATTATGTATGCTGCGGTGCATTGATGCCGGAGAGATTGAAGACGACCCGCCCGGTCCGGGAGGTTCGGACGATCCAGGATGTCGAGGCCATTGAAGCACTGCCGTATGACGAGGTTGTCCCGGCCCGTGCCCTTTATGATCTTCTCCGGGCGACGGCGGAATGTGTCGGCGATCAGAAGGCGATCACCGTGCTCCGCTCCGAAGATCCGGAAGATGTCGGGATATCGCTCAGCCATCGGGAATTGCTGAACGAGGTGACACGGGCGGCGAATATGTTCCGCAAACTCGGCCTCGCGCCCGATACGGGACCGGCGGCGTTCCTTGCGCCGACCCTCCCCGAACTTCCGGCGCTTCTCTTGGGGGCGCAGGTGGCGGGGGTCGCAAGCGCGATCAATTATCTGCTGACATCCGAGGCGATTGTCGATCTTCTGAACGCCGAAGGGGCGCGCATTCTCATCATTCCGGCAAAGTCGAAAGATGAGATGTGCTGGACGAAGGCGGACGGCATTTTCGATAGAGTGCCGAGCCTTCGCCATGTCCTCGTGATGGGGGAGGTGGGCAATCTCGACCCCGCGACCGGTTTTACAAAGCTGGAAGAAGCATTGGCGGGCATTGAAGGCGAGACGCTTTCCTTCGATCTGATCGCGGATCGCGATACCGTTTGCGCGATGTTCCATACCGGCGGCACGACGGGACGGCCCAAGCTTGTTCAGCTAACCCATGGCAACCAGATCCATGCGGCCTTCGGCTTCGCGCAAGTCTATGGCTATAACGAGACGGATGTCGTCATCAATGGCTTTCCGTTTTTTCATGTCGGCGGCACGATGACGGTCGGCCTCTCGGTCATTGCGGCGGGTGGGCATATCGTCATTCCCTCGCCTTACGCGCTTCGGCCCCCTGCGGTGATTGCGAATTACTGGAAGATCGTCGATCATTTCAGGGCCACGGTGATCAGCGGCGTGCCGACCTCCATCGGATCGATGGTGCATTCTTTCGATGAAAAATACGATATCTCTCGCGTTCGGATGGCGGCAACCGGCGGCGCGGTCCTACCCGCCGCCGTCGGCGCCCGCTTCACGGAAACGACGGGCATCCGCCTTTTCGAGACTTATGGCATGACGGAATCGGCCGCCGCCATTGCCTTCAATCCGGGCTTCGGGGAGCCTGTCGCGGGCAGCGTCGGCTTTCGTGCGCCCTATTCCGAGACCCGCATCGTCGCTATCACTGATGATGAAATCCGCCTTTGTCCGCCCGGCGAAAGCGGCCTTGTGCAGGCGAAGGGGCTGCAGGTCTTTCCGGGCTATCTCGATCCCGCCCATAACAAGGGGACGCTCGAAAAGGATGGCTGGCTCACCACCGGGGATGTTGGCTACCTCACCGAGGATGAACGCCTTGTCCTCACGGGCCGCGAGAAGGATTTGATCGTCCGGAGCGGGCATAATATCGATCCGGCGGCGATCGAGAATGTCGCCAACCGCTTTCAGAATGTCGAGATCAGCGCCGCCGTCGGCATGCCCGATCAATATGCGGGCGAGGTTCCGGCGCTTTTTGTCGTACCGAAGGCGGGCGCGTCGCTTGATATGGAGGCGCTTGAACACTGGTTGGAGACGGAGCTGCATGAGGCACCGGCCCGCCCCCGCATTATCGAGATGATCGACGCCCTCCCCACAACAGCTGTCGGCAAGATCTTCAAGCCGACATTGCGGGATCTCGCGATTGAAAAGAAAGTGGCGCTGGAGGTGGCGGCGGCTTGCGGTCCGGTGGCGGAGGCGCAGACGGAAATCATGCGCGATGCGAAAGGCAATATCCTTGTGACCGTCCGGGTTGTGGGGGCGGAAGCAGAAGGGCTTGAAACCCTCCGTTCCGCACTCAAACCCTTGCCGCAGACCTATATGGTCGAGGTGGGGGAAGGCTGATCCTTCCCCTCTTGCTTACCAGGCGTGCGGCTCGCCATTCCATTTGAAGAAGCCGCCGTTATGCTTTTCAGTGTGGCTGATGATGGAGCGGAACAGTCCTTCGCCGCTTTCTTCGGGCGCGATATCCGCGCCCTGGCCGCCCATATCGGTCCGGACCCAACCCGGGTGCCAGAGCGTCACGATCATGCCTTCGCTTGCAAGGTCGCGGGCGAGAAGCCGCATCGCCTGATTGGCTCCCGCCTTGGTGGAGCAATAAATATATTTGCCGCTTCCTGGCCAGACCGTCGCGCCCATCTGGCTCGAAATTGTGGCGATTTTCGCATTTTGCGCGAGACGGAGATTGTCGAGAAGCGCCATTGTCACCCGCATCGGCCCGACCGTATTGACATTGAGCGCATTGAGCCAGGCGTCGCAATCGACATCGCCAAGCGACTGGCTCGGCCCGCCATTGATTCCGGCATTATTGATAAGGATATCGACTTTCCGGCCCCGGATACTGGCGGCAAAGCTCGCAACGGAGGCGTCCGTCGCAACATCAAGAGCGTGGATTTCAAGCCGTCCGTCCGCCTTCGTGGCGAGGGTCTGCAGATCGCCTGCACTTGCCGTATCGCGGCAACAGGCGACGACCTGATATTCACCCGCCTCCACAAAGGCCCGGGAAAGTGCGAGGCCGATCCCGCGGTTCGCACCGGTGATAACTACCGTAGATTTTTCCATTATTATTCCCGTTTTATGGGGTTTGCGCGCCCGAAAAAGAGACTACGAAACCTTGGACCGACATGCAACCTCGGGCGAGGCTTAAATGGGCATCAGGCCGAGCGCCCACAGCCAGAGAACGGCCCCGCCAAGCGAGAGAAGCGTTATCGGAATGCCGACTTTCGCATGATCGACAAAGCCGATAGTAATGCCCGAGGCGGCGGCCCGCTCCGCTACGATGAGGTTGGAGAGGCTGCCGATCAGCAGGAAATTGCCCGCGAGCGTTGAGAGAAGGGCGAGGCCCGTCATCACGCCTTCCGGAATGGTCTGCCAGATTTCAAGCAGCAGGACGACGGCGGGTACATTGCCGATCGTGTTGCTGGCGACAAGGGCGAGCGGCGCGAGCAGGGAAAGGCGGGTCGGCAAAAATCCCGCATCCGTGAGATATTGAAGCGCCTCTTTCGGCAGGCCCGTGCCCGCGAAGGCGGCATTGACGATAAAGAGTCCCGCGAAGAGCAGCAGAAGCGGAACGTCGATCTCGTCAAAGAGCTGGCGGCTTGCGATTCTCCGGCTCAGGATCAGGCAGGCGGCAACCAGCAGGCATGAAATCTCGCGCGGAAGCGTTGTCGCAAAGAGGATCAAGAGGACAAGAAGCCCTGTCGCGCTGATCCCGATCCCGGCGCGGTCGAGCGGTGCGGACGCGGGGGCCGTGCCGGTCGCGGGCCGGGTCAGGCTTTTTCGCCAGATAAGCGCGATGACGATGAATGTGAGCAGCAATGCGAGAAGTGCAGGCGGCAGGGCTGTCGCGAAATAGCCCCAGAAATCGAGCCGTCCTACCTGGCCGATCAGGATATTCTGCGGATTGCCGATCAGCGTTGCGGCGGACCCTGCATTGCTCGCCGCCGCAAGGCCGAGAAGATAGGGGCGCGGGTCGAGGCCGCGCGCGACGATCCCGGCGCAAAGAAGCGGCGTCAGCGCGAAGACCACCACGTCATTGACGAGAAAAGCTGAAAGCAGTCCGCCGATCAGGATGGTGAGCGCGAGAAGAAGGTGGGGCCGTGCCGCATATTCGGCGATGCGCCGTGCGAGGGCATCATAGAACCCGGTCACCCTGAGCCGCGCCGAAAGGATCATCAGGCTGCCGAGCAGGAGGAGGGTCGGGAAATGCACGGCCTCGATCACTTGGGGAGGCGCAATGGCCCCCGTCGCGGACAGCAGCACGGCGGCGATCATGGCGATCCCTGCCCGGTCAAGCCGGAGACCGGGCACCCGTCCGATCGCCATTCCGGCATAGGTCAGCGCGAAGACAAGGACAATAAGCGGCGTCATTGCTATGCTCGCAAGAACGGGGCCTCGCGCCGTTTCGCTGTCCTTTTCAGTTTAGGAATTTGCATTCAGTTCGCGCCCGTCCGGTTGCCAGATTTCGGTAAAACGATAGGCGAGCCTGTGGGCTTAGGCAAGCGGGATCAGTCCCTGTCCCTCGGTGCGTTAAGCGGAAAAAGATGGCGATAGGGGCGGATTGTCGCCCCACCAGCCCTGCCAGAACGGCTCCGAGCAGCCACCCCGGTAGGGGCAAAACATGTTGCGTCCCAGAATGAAGGCGCCGACCCCGTCAAAACTGCGGGCGAAATAATCATTATCTATGCCTTCTGCGCCGCCGGGTTCTCCGATCATGTCGGCGCTGGCGCCTGGGGCCGGGAATTCACCCTCGCCTCGTTCGAGCTTTCCGTCCGTGCCGAGATCATGGAAAAAGGCGGGCCAGACTTGCTGGACGGCTTCATGGCCGAGCTTCGCCATATCCATTTGGGCGCGCCGAAGCCTACCCGCTCAGTCATCCGGGAAATGACCGACGCTTATCTCGCCGCCGTCAATGCGGCGAAAGCTTAAGGGATCTGGTCCACCGGGAAGCGGA
>SBHH01000017.1 GCA_006226265.1 Alphaproteobacteria bacterium
TGAATGCTTCATGCTTTTGAGCAAGGCGAACATCATCCTTTTCCGCAGTTACACCGAACACATATGCACTATTATCCCAGAATCGTTTGGCAAGAATTTGTCTTGATCGTTCCCCGGTTGGAACAGCCAATTTTCTGGGAACCGGCTTCTTACCTGAAGTGTTTCGAATATCGACGACATCAACAATCGTGCCATTAGAGGCCAGCACAACTTCATAACCGATTTGTCCTATAGAATAGCCGATCGGAGCAACCTCTCCCCGCGCCGCCATCCGATCATAATATCCATTGAGTGCCTGCAGAATGGTCATGCGATCACACCCTTACTGTCACGCCGCGGAATGGTCATAACGCCCTCTTCAAGCTTCGCCCGGAAAAAATAGGGCGTGTGATCATTCGCATGGTCAATATCATGCAACATCCAGCCCAAATCACGATTGCGCTGATTTTCCGGTAAGGCTCCGGTCAGCTGCTCACCCTCAATCAGCTTAAAATGCGCCGCAAATTCACGGGTTCCGAGATAAGGCCGGTGAAAGCATTGTCCCGCTGCAGCTCGCCGGTTGAACATGGAAATATGCTTGGCTGGCGTATCTTCCACGCCCGCGCGCGCCGTCAGTTCAAAATGCGCTTCAATCACATAGGCGGGTTTTACCAGAACGGTGGAAGCACGCTGTTGACGATGCTCATCCACTGCTAAACCCAACCCGTTGGTATTCCCCTGCTTTATCGCCGATTTGACCGTGTTCACCGGAATTTTCGTTCCCACTTCATTGCGGCGGATTGAGGTGAACCGGATCGGGTTCAGAACATGGATCGCATCAACCACCCAGAGAATAGCCGGTTTCCAGTGGATGGCTTCAAGCACCCCACGCGCCGCAGAGGGCGTCATCACATCATAAGAGACCCGTTCAACCTTCATCTCCGGTCGGGTGAAGCAGGCATAATCGCCCCAGACGTGAAGTTTTATCCCAGCAGACATATAATCCCTCTATTGGTCGCTTAAAAAACATTGTTCTCGCTCGATCTGAAAGTTGGATCCTGCCAATCCAGCCCGCTTTCACGGGAATACAACTCCTTGTTGTCCAAGACAACAAATTGATTGGCGAATTTTTCCGGTTCCACGAAACTGGCGGCGCCCGCAGCAATTAGCTCTGCGCGTATGTGTCGCGGCACCGGCACGGAGTACATTGCCAGCTTGCGCGCAAGGGCACCGGGGCGATCAACGAAGCGCAGTCTCTTCACCAACTCAACCATTGATTCCCGTTCGCCTGCCGCCTGATACGGGACGATGACCGGCTGCATCGTCTCTTCGATAAACCGGAAGGCGCGCCCGATTTGCGCGAAAGGGAAATTAAGCGTGCGCGCCGTGTCTTCAATGGCATTCAATATACCGCGCGTCTGATCCGGCTTATCCCCCAGCAGGGCCGCATCGAGCTGCTCTGGCCCCTTCGTCCAGTAAACGAGCGAGAAATAAGCCTTAATCGCCGCAAGCCCAAGCGGATCGTCACCATGCGTCCGAAGCACTTCGCGCGTTGCCGCAGCAAATTGCGCCATAACAGGCGGCGGCCTCCGTCCCTCTACTTCAGAGGGATCGAAAACATGGACGATCCCCTCGCTTAGCAATCCCTCCCGATTACAGCGTCCTGCCGCCTGTGCAATACTGTCCAGTCCCGCCATCGCGCGCCAGACAACGGGAAAGTCAACGTCCACACCCGCCTCTATCAAAGAGGTCGCAACCAGACGGACGGGTTTCTTGTTCTCTAAATCCCGTCTGATCTCCGCAAGGATAACCTTGCGGTGCAGCGGACACATCAGCGTCGTCAGATGCCGCGCTCCGGGCGCATTTTTAATCTGGATGAACAAATCACGGGCATGTGCGCGGCTATTGACAATGCAAAGAACCTGATCCTGCTCCCGCAAGCGAGTCGCCAGCGCCTCATCATTCATCGGCTCCGGCTCGATTTTAACCCGCACACGTTTCAGCTTGTTGTAAAGCTTTTGGGGATCAGGGGCCAGTTCGCGGACCTCTAGCCCTTTGGGAAATCCGTCCTGCTTTGTCAGGGCGGGCTGGGTTGCGGTGCATAGCACCACACTCGTTCCATATCCCTTCGCCAGCGTCTCGATCGCTGCCATACAGGGGCGCAGCAGAGGCAAGGGCAAGGTTTGCGCCTCATCCAGAATGATAACACTCTTCGCCAGATTATGCAGCTTGCGACAAGCTGACGTTCGCGCCGCGAACAGGCTTTCAAAGAATTGCACCGAGGTTGTGACAGTGATCCGTACATCCCAGTTTTCAGCATCGCGGCGCAGTTTTTTCAGACCCGCACGACCCTCGTCATCCTCTCCCTCATCCTCTTTCGTATCCCATTCAACGGCGCTGTGATGCTCCAGGACATCGCCGTCTTTGCCAACAGCCTCTCGGAACACCTCCGCTGTCTGCTCAATGATTGAAGTATAGGGGATGACGTAAATAATCCTGTCGAGCCCATGCGCAATGGCATGATCGAGCGCAAACGCCAGGCTGGTCAGTGTCTTGCCGCCGCCTGTCGGCACGGTGAGCGAGAACAGGCCGGGAGTCTGGCTGGCCTGCGCCCGGACATGGATGAGGATATCGCCGCGCAACTGGTTTACGTCGGTATCGCTTTTGGTTTTGGATGCAAGATTATCCTCCAGCCGGCCCCTTAACGTCTCCAGACGATTGACAAGACCGCGCCTGACCGGCTCGCCCTCAGGTTTGGCGGTTGCGTAGAAATGCTCGGTCGCCAGGAAATCGGCATCCACGAGTGCAGAAAACAACATCCGAATGAAGAAGAAATAATGGAAGCCTGGATATTGACTTGGGCGCTTCCAAACAGCAGGCGGGCTGATGCGTTCAGGAAGCGCATCAATATGCTTCTCCCAGCCGGCATAATCTTCGATCTCGCTGGCCACCAGTCGATGCGAGAGGGTCCCTGGCACATGTTCGCTGCCCCCATCCGCCAAGCCGGCGTGATGCCCGGCGATGCAAAAGGCGAGAATGCGGCCCAGCCCCGGGCCATAAAGCTGTACTGCTTCCCGCGCTCCCGCTGTCGAATGATCCGGCCCCCTGAGTCCGCCGTTCAGCCGGATATAAGCCTGAAATGCCGTCGACATTTTGCCGATATCATGCAACTTTCCCGCTACCTCCCCCAAGGCACCCGACTCGAAACGGGCTGCAAACCGGCCCGCCATTTCCCCAACCATCGCGAGATGATCCGCAAGAAGCTCCCATTCCTCCTCTGTTTTAAAATCAACAGAATGTGCGAATATTAGGTCGATAGTGCATTCCCATCAGTTGTATAAATGCGAGTACATGTGGTGCTTCTAAATTAAGCGCATCAACTTCAAGCTTTGTCAATGATCGGCATGCGAACATTATCAACTCACAACTGGATTATAAAATGGAGGCCGCCCCTCTCACCTTTAATGAGGAGCTTAAGGTTTACGACCATGCCCGAAATTCTCAGCGGCAAACCCCTTGACGGCCCCAAGGCAGCCCAGTGAACCGCCCCAGTTTTTCTGGAGGCTATTTGGTTTAAGTTATGCAGCCATTTCTTGTTCGTTCAGCCTTTCATAATAACGTTGTTCTGCTTCGGCCGGTGGATGGGTGCTGTCAGACGAATGCGAACTGGTTGCAATATGGCGAAGAAGTGCCTCTATTATGCCATGGCAAGTTGCTGCCACTTTACCAGCGCGGTATTTCTCTGAAATTTGAATTCTCATCGGCTGGTTAAGTGGCGCTCGTGATTGAAGTGGTTATGGACGGACGAGTGGATTGAGGTGAATTTTTGCAAACTTCGGGGATGCCGGAATTTCAGCATCGCCTGCTCGCGTCGCCGGAACAGGAGATGTGGGTTTTCGCAGCCGGCGCTCCTCCTACGCCCAACTACTTTCGCTGCTTCATTACCAATGA
This sequence comes from Alphaproteobacteria bacterium, assembly GCA_006226265.1. Taxonomy (GTDB): domain Bacteria; phylum Pseudomonadota; class Alphaproteobacteria; order Sneathiellales; family Sneathiellaceae; genus Sneathiella. Next base: position 3,931 of record SBHH01000017.1, read on the forward strand.
TTTTCATGGCAGCGCGGAAGCTAATCGACGACCAAATGGTCATCAAGCAGTTTTCTTCTGACAAAACCCATGAAGGGTTAGCTCGATAAAGGCTATCCAAAATGCCAGTTGATAGTAACCCCTGCGAACAAATGCGTATGCCAAGCAGAAAATGGCTACGCTGGCAATATTGAAGAGGGCCATAAAATAGACGCCGGTCGCCCAGAACAGGAGCAGGACAAGGAAGTGCGATACTGCGCCAAGTCCATAGAAGATCCGCCAGTAAATGTAATAGCGGGCCATCTTGTCCGGGACATGCAATGGCAAAGAGATGCTGAAATGGTTTGTGAAACGGGCGGCTTTCGAATTCCTCATATTCACAGGCCTTTCATAGAGATGTGCCCACGTAAACGTAATTTCTTAATTTTACTCTATATCTCTCCACGCGCGATGGCCGTTGCTCACTATGTGACTTTCAGACGTATTGCTTGAAGAATGGAACAAGTTTCTCGAGCGCCTGACCAACAGCTTCAGGGTTATCGTAAAGGTCATAGTGCGACCAACCTTCCAACTCGACCAACTGCCTGTCTTTCGAGGCGGTTGAACGGCCATAAATCTCCATGCCATCGCGGTAGGCGCCGAAGGCTCCCACGTTCTGGCCAACGACAACCATCATTGGCTGGATCATCAACATTTCGGTAAAAGCAAATGCGTCCCAACCCAGCGTATTTTGGGCATGCGAAAACAGCATCTTTGTTGCGCCATTCGGTTTCTGACCACGGGGGGTTTTATAATATTCCGTCGCCTCGAAGACATCCCGATCGGTCATACCATTCTCCTTTGCGGCCGCGAGACTGATCGGTAGCAACTCGTTGACTTGCAGATCACCGCCTCGCGCTTCCTGGGTGCGTTGCGCCGCCATGGCGTCAAGCGCCCCTATAGGGTCATAGCCACTAAAGCCTTCGCGAAACAGGCGGCCGATATTAACACCGGTGATGCTGACAACGGCCTTGATGCGCTTATCGGTCATTGTCGCATTCAACGCATAGCCACCTCCGCCACAAACACCGATGACACCGATGCGGTCGGCATCGACATATGGAAGCGTTACTGCGTAATCGATCACATGGCTGATATCCTCAACACGCTGGGTCGGGTCTTCAATGAAACGCGGCAGGCCTCCGGATTCGCCCTGATAACTGGCGTCATAGGCAATGACGACATAACCTTCTTTGGCAAGGGCCGCACCATAGACATTGCTTGAAGTCTGCTCCTTGCAGCTTCCGAAAGGGTGAACGCTGACAAGCGTCGGATATTTCTCGGATTCATCAAAACCCGGTGGAAACTGAACGAGAGCCGCAATATCCCATGCCATATCTTCATTGCGGAATTTTACGTTTTCCATGTGGTTGTCTCCATGAATAGATGAATAATGCCCGGACCCCATCCGATCCGGGCATTGATGATTTATGCTGCGGCTACACTTCCAACCGAGGAAGCAGAGAGCTTTTGTTCAAAGAACGGGCTGAGTACGGAGCAGGCTTCATCTACATATTTTTTGCCGTCATACAAATCCATATGGTTGGCCCCTTCGACGATGTGGAATTGCTTGTCCGTAGAAGCGGCACGCTCGAATAGATCGTCACTCATCCATTTGCTGCCCGCAACGCTGCCTGCAATGACCTGTAGCGGCTGTGTGAGATAGACGTCTGCCATAAAATAGGCGTCATAAGGGATGATCTGGGTCAGACTGCGAGCAGTTGCATATCCGGGCGCCGTTGCACATTCTGCGCGGGGGGTATGGTAATATTCCCAAGCCTGCCTCAGCTCCTCGTTGGGGGCATCTGCTTCGTTCATCGGGGCCAGAGGGATCGTAGCAATTTCCGCGCCGCTGGCATCTGACGTGCGGGCTGCCGAGCCGCCAACCAAGGCAGGCATGGCGTCGATTGACTTGATATCGTTGTCCCAGCCATTGCGGAACATGGAGCCAATATTAACGGCACTGACGGTACCAACAGCTTTAATGCGGCGATCATTGATGGCAGCATTGGCCGTATAGCCCGCTCCGGCGCAGATGCCCATGGCACCGATCCGGTCATTGTCAACGTAAGGCAATGTGGTTAGGTGATCGATCACAGCACTGACATCTTCGGTGCGAACGTGAGGGTTTTCAAGCTGCCGGGGTTCTCCAGTGCTTTCACCCTGATAAGAGGCGTCATAGGCGATGGTGACGAAACCTTCCTTGGCGAGCCTTGCCGCATAGGTTCCGGCGGTTTGTTCCTTCACGCCGCCCCCCGGATGGGATACGACGATTGCCGGATATTTCTGGCCTTTATCGAAACCTTCTGGAAAGTTGATGAGTGCTGCCATGCGAATAGCGGGATTGTTCGTATTGGTGAAATTGACCTTTTCCATTTTTCATTTCTCCTCAGTCTGAGAGCTGGCTTTTTCGCTGCAATCTCTACTGGCTTGAAATTTAGTTT
>SBHH01000220.1 GCA_006226265.1 Alphaproteobacteria bacterium
AAGGACAGATGGCTGATCCGCGAGGATAAAAAAGAGTGCATCGTCTTCGTAAGTCACCAGTCGCTCATACCAATCACTCTCTTTCCGCTCATAAGAATGGATGGGCAGGGCGTCGAAAAATTCATTGGCAATCAGGATAACGGGTGCGTCCTCCACTTCCGGCAGTTCGTCATGCCAGGTGAGGGGCGTTCCGGCGAGGGTTTCCGACTGTCGAGACCTCAACCGGTCGCTCATTTCCACAAGATGGAGGTTGGCGGCGGCAAGAAAGGGCGGGACGAGCTTCGCGCTTCGAAGAAGGTCGGCCATCAGGGTGCCGTTGCCGGGACCGAGCTCAACCAGATGGAATTTCATGGGCGATCCCAGCTTCATCCAAACATCGGCGCACCAGAGGCCTATGAGTTCCCCGAACATCTGGCTGATCTCGGGCGCTGTTGTAAAGTCCCCTTCTCTCCCGAATGGCTGTTGCCGGTTGTAATAGCCATAGTCGGGGTGGCCGAGCGAGGCTTCCATATAGTCATGCAGCGATATCGGCCCCTCGCGCGCAATCCGCTCTTTCAGCAGGCGGTGAAGCGGGGTCACGTCTTCGCCGGGGCGGGACGGAAGAGGAGGAAGAGCCCGATCAGGATCATCGGTATGGACAATAGCTGTCCCATGGTGAAGCCGCCGATGAGGAAACCGAGAAAAGCGTCGGGCTGGCGGAAAAATTCAACGAACCCGCGCGCCGCGGCGTAGCCGAGCAGGAAGACGCCGGTGAGAAAACCGGGCTTCTTCGCAAATGGCGTTCGCTTTAGCAGCATGATCAGGAGGAACAGAATCAGCCCTTCGCAAGTTGCTTCGTAAAGCTGGCTCGGATGACGGGGAATATCGCCGCCGCCCGGAAAAATCATGCCCCAGGGCACATCGGTCGGGCGGCCATAAAGCTCGCCGTTGATGAAGTTTGCAATCCGCCCGAAGAAAAGCCCGATCGGTGCGACCTGAGCCAAAAGATCGGCGAAGGAAGCAAGCGGAATTTTCTTTGTTCGCGTGAAGAGGAAAGCCGCGACGGTCACGCCCAGAATGCCGCCATGAAATGACATGCCGCCATGCCAGACCTGGAAAATCTCAAGGGGGTTCGCCGCGTAGTAGGAAGGCTTGTAAAAAAGCACATAGCCAAGACGCCCGCCCAGGATAACGCCGAGCGTCGCCCAGACCAGAAAATCATCAACATTGTCGGGCGTTACCTTCGATCCCGGCTCGCGTGCAAAGCGCATCATCAGCCGCCAACCGATCAGCAATCCCGCAATATAGGCAAGTGCGTACCAGCGGATCGCAAAGGGACCCACCTGCAACAGAACCGGGTCGATATCGGGGAAGGCAATCGCCAGAAAATAGGTCGATAAGGTCATGGGCGATACTATATAAAGCTATATGCCGCAATCGCAAGCAGTTCAGCAGCAAGTCATTGCTTTCGCATGATACCCTTGTCATTATGCGTCTCGAGAATCACAGGAGTTGACCCATGCAGACAAATTCACGCCTTTTTGACGACCTCGCCCGCCTTGCAACCGGTGCGCTTGGAACGGCGCAAGGGATGAAGGCGGAATGGGAAAATCTCTTCCATCAGCGGATGGAACGCTTCATCGCCGATATGGATCTCGTCCCGCGTGAGGAATTTGATGCGGTGAAGGCGATGGCCGTCCTGCTCCGGGAGGAAAACGAGGCTCTCGTGAAGCGGATCGAGGCGCTAGAGGCCAAAATTGACGCGACGCCCAAAAAGGCTCCGGCCCGGAAAGCCGCGCTCAAGGCTGCCAAATCCGGCTCCGCCAAAAGCGGGAATTGAGCCGCGTACTGCTCGCGCCTCTCGTTACCTCAAAAAAGCGATTTTATCCACAAGAAAAATGCGCCTGCCGCTCATTCTCTGTTGCGCTGTAGCCTAAGGCGGATTACGCTATATTTATGGTACTCAAATATTAGTGGCACCATATATGGCCTGTTGTAGATTTCCTCACCGGCTACGGTTTGAGCCAAGTCACAGGCGGCAGTCGGCGGGGATGGTTCTGAAAGGAATGGCTCCATGACGTCCTTGTATCTCTCCCACGAAGAAGTAGAAGACTCCAACCCGCTGGACCTTATCGAAAGCATCATTGTTGACAACGACTGGGCCTTTGATCGCCAGGGCAGCAATGAGCTGACCGTCGGGGTTGAAGGCAACTGGTGCCAGTATCATCTCTGGTTCTCCTGGCGCTCCGATCTCCGGGCCATTCATTTTTCCTGCGCCTACGACATCAAAATTCCCGACCGGCAGTATCAGACGATTTACGAGCTGCTGGCCCGGGTGAACGAGCGGATGCCCGTCGGGCATTTCGATACCTGGCGCGAGGAGGGGCTGATCATGTTCCGTCATTCGCTGCTTTTGAGCGGGGCAGCCGATGTGACGGGCGAACAGATCCAGGCGCTTGTCCAGATCGGGATGAGCGAACTTGAAAAATTCTATCCGGCCATCCAGTTCTGTCTCTGGGGCGGCAAGTCGCCTGAGGAGGCCATTGAGGCCGCGATGTTCGAGACCATGGGAGAAGCGTAAAACAATGTCTCTCAAGCTACTGCTCGTCGGCTCCGGTAAAATGGGGCAGGCGATGCTCGGCGGATGGGTGGAGGGAGAGGTTTCTCCCTCCGATATCGCCGTTATCGATCCCAATTCCGGAAATCTGGCGGTGGCCGCAGGGCTTGGCTGCCGGGGCTATGCCGAGCCATCGCAAATTCCGGCGGATTTCGCACCCGATGTCATGGTGCTGGCCGTCAAGCCGCAGATGATGGGCGAAGTTCTGCCTGCCTATCGCGCCTTTGCGGAGAAAGGGGCGCCGGTCATCTCCATTGCCGCCGGAACCCGTATTGAAAGCTTCGAGGCCGCTTTCGGGGACAGCGCCGCCATCATTCGCGTGATGCCGAACACCCCCGCCGCCATCCGGAAAGGGATGCTTGTCTGCTGTGCCAATTCAAAGGCGACCGATGCGCATCAGGAAATTTGCACCCGGCTGATGTCGGCCATTGGCGATGTCTCCTGGATTGAAGATGAAGCCTTGATGGATGCGGTGACGGGGCTTTCAGGCTCCGGTCCCGCTTACGTCTTTTATATGATCGAGACAATGACGGCGGCCGGCATTGCCGCAGGATTGCCGGAAGACCTCGCCGTCAAGCTTGCGACCGGAACCGTGGCAGGGGCGGGTGCATTGGCCCGGATGTCTGGTGAAAGCGCCGCCGTGCTTCGGCAGAATGTCACCAGTCCGAACGGGACCACGGCGGCGGGCCTTGAAGTCCTGATGAGTGAAGACGGTCTCGCGCCGCTCATGAAAAAGACGGTGGCCGCTGCGACCGATCGTTCGAAAGAGCTTGGCTGAAAGATGCTCTCTTTAAAGTGGTAAAATAGTTTCCATATACACTTTGAATAACCTGAATTCGGAGTGATTCCAATGGCGACAGACGACAGCAGCACAGCGGCACCTGCTTCCCCAAGCACAGACGCCTCTTCCGCTCCGGCGGCAAGCGGTGGAGATGCCGCCTCAGGCAGCGGCGGCGGGGCGGCGGCCGGGGGCGGGCAGATGCTCGCGGGTGGGCTGATCATCCCCGATCTCAGTTCCATCACGACGATGCAGAACGAAAACACGCAGAAGATGACGGCTGCGGTGCAGGCGGCCTCTCAAGGCTTGCAGAGCCTCGTCTCCGATCAGAAGGCAACCTTGCAGAAGGCGCTCGGCACCTTGCAATCCTCTCTTAACAGTTCGGTGACGACGGCGGATGCCGGGTCTGGCAAAGTCCCGGATATCCAGTCGCAGATCACTAACCTTTCCGTTACCATCGACAATCTCAACAAGGCGGCGGAGACGCTGACGGCCTCAACCGGAAAATCGTTCGATGCGATCAGCCAGTCGATGACGCAATCGCTGGCGATAATCGAGCGGACAGCGGAGAAATTCTCATCCGGCGGTTGACGCATTTGGGTTGTTCTTAATCCCGACATCTCCTAGCATCCGGCCATAACGATAGGGATGGATGAGATGACGGAGCAGGTAACGATTGACGACTTTTTGAAGCTGGATATTCGCGTTGGCCGGATCGTGAAGGCAGAAGAATTTCCGGAAGCCCGGCGGCCTGCCTACAAGCTGCAGGTGGATTTTGGTGGGGAGATCGGGGTCAAGAAAAGCTCTGCTCAGATTACGGTACTCTACAAGCCGGAGGAACTGGTTGGGCGGCTTGTCATGGCGGTGGTGAATTTCCCGCCGCGCCAGATCGGGCCGGTCATGTCAGAGATACTGGTGCTGGGATTCAGTGACAAGGATGGTCATATTTCCCTCGCCGCACCGGATCATGAGGTGCCGATCGGGGGGCGGCTTCACTGACAAAGAGAAGGAACGGAGATGGCGGAGACGGAAAATAATGACGATAGCAAGGATGAAACGGCGGAGGCCGTCGATGCCATGCCGACACCGCCTGACCTCACTTCCCTTTTTCAGAAGCAGACCAATGATATAAATACGGCCTGCCAGCAGGCAGCGCAGGCTTTCTCCGTCTTCAAGACACGGGATAGCGATGTCCAGACACTCGCCCAGACGTTAAGCGCCGAAGTGCAGCAAGTTTTCACTATGGCGGCGGCGGTAAAAACGCCGCAAATGGCGCTCGCCTCGATCCCGCCGGTTCTGCTGGTCGCGAATACCGCCTTTGCAACCGTGCCGGTGACGGATCAGAAGACGCAAGGCGAAATCCAGCAGGCTTTCGCGCCTTTCACAAGCTGACGGGTTAAATCAGAGTGGCAGGCGGATTTCGATCCTGAGCCCGCCAGCAGGGGACGTGCCAAGCGCGATCTGCCCGCCATGGCCATGGATCACGTCGCGGGCAATGGTCATGCCGAGGCCGCTGCCGCCCGTCTCCGCATTGCGTGAGGGATCAAGCCGGTAAAAGGGTCGAAAAACGTCGCTTTGCTTTTCCGCCGGAATGCCGGGACCGTCATCGTCGATCACAATAATGAGGTCCGTGTCGTCGGCCCGAACTGTGATCCAGATTTCATTGGCATAACGCGCGGCATTATTGATGAGATTGGTGATGCTGCGAGCAAAGCTGTTGGGCCGGACGGATAAAACAAGCGCCCGCATGGCTTTAAGCGAGACTTTGGCCCCCTGACGGCGGGCGTTGTTGACGATATCTTCGAACAGGGCGGGGATGTCGGTTTTCTCGACTGCCTCGGCTTCCTGTCCTTGCGCGAAAGAGAGGTAGCCCTCGACCATCTTTTGCATATCTTCGACATCACCCTCAAGACTGTGGCGATCCTCGCTCTCCGGCATCATAGCAAGCTGCAGTTTCATCCGGGTGAGAGGCGTGCGCAAGTCATGACTGACACCGGCCAGCATTTCGGTGCGCTGGGTGATCTGACGAAGGATGCGATGCTTCATTACATGAAAGGCGCGGGAGGCAAGGCGTATTTCCTGCGCCCCGCTCGATTTGAAATCCTCGACGAACTGACCTTTACCGAACTGTTCCGCGGCTGCGGCAAGCTGGCGGATGGGTCGCATCTGGTTGCGAAGAAACAATAGCGCAATGGTGAGAAGCGCGAGCGAAATACCAACCATCCACATTACGAAGATATAGGTAGTGGTCGAGAAGAGCCGTTTGTCATGGACGATGACTTGCAGCACGCTGTTGGGAAGCTGGATCAGGATGATAACGGATTCAAGCTTCTTGTTGGTAGAAATAATGAAATGCCGCGCTGGCAGGCTTTCCTGAAGCGCCGCTGCAAGATGGCTTTCAAGAAAGCCGTAGCTTTTCAGCTCGTCGCTGTCAGGAGGCAGTCGGCCGCCTTCATCGATGCTGATGGCGAGACGCATCTGACTGCGTACGGTACTGAGGATATATTGATGCGCTGCCTCACCCGGAAACCGGTCCATCATGGAGATGACAGTTGCGATATCGCCCGCAACCCCTTGGGCAAGGCGGCGCGCCACGTCGTCCCAATGCCGTTCGTAAAAAATGTAGGTGACAAGGATTTGTAGAAGCAGGATCGGCAGGACAACGATCAGGATTGAGCGTGCGAACAGGGTCTTCGGCGCCATCCTCTTCAGCGGGCTGGCGATAAATTTCCGGTGCAACCTGTCGAAAAGTGCAAGTCGGTTGAGAAAAACTAGTCTGTCCATAGAACATAGCCTTCACCGCGCACGGTTTGCAGATGCCGGGGCAGCTTCGGATCATCCTCTATTTTCCGCCGTAGCCGGGTGATCTGTACATCGACGGCCCGGCCCTGGTTGCCGCTGCTGTCGGAAAGTTCGTCGCGGCTGATAGGAACGCCGGGTGTCGCTGCCAGCGATTTGAGAAGCAGTGTTTCGCCAGAGGTCAG
>SBHH01000296.1 GCA_006226265.1 Alphaproteobacteria bacterium
CCGCCGGATCGCATCCTTCTTGCGGTCGACAAAATAGATGTAGCCATCCTCATCGAGATAGCCCCGATCGCCCGTATGGAACCACTGGTTCCGATTGGCTTCCATCGTCGCCTCGGGCATCTTGTAGTAGCCGCGCGCCGTGATCCAGGGCACATCGCATCGCACGCAAATCTCTCCCGGGGTTCCCGGCGGCAGCGCATTGTCCTCGTCATCCATGATCCGGATGGTCATTTCATGACGCGGCTGACCCGCTGATTTCCATTTCTCCGGTGGATGTTCCGGGCTTAGGAATGTGATAAAGCCGAAGTCGGACAGCGCATAGACCGAGGTAATTGTAAGGTCGTATCGCTTCTCGAACTCGCGGGCGAAATCAGGCACCGGCACCATCATGCAGAGCCTTGCGTCATTCTCCCGATCCTGCGGGCTTTCCGGTTGAGCCCAAAGAATGTTCGCCATTGCACCTAGAAGACTGAAAGCCGTCACACCGTTATCACGAATTTCCTGCCAAAAGGCGCGGGCCGAAAAGCGGCGCGACAAAACAAAGGATGCATCTGCCATCAATGCCGGAATAGCTGATGTATTAAGGGCATTTCCATGGAACATCGGCAGACAGGTGTAGAGGACGTCCTCGGGCTGATAACCGAAATATTCAACATGATCGACCGCGCCAAGAACCGCCCTGCCATGCGGCACCATGTTTCCCTTCGACGGTCCCGTTGTCCCCGAAGTGTAGAGAAGGAAAATAAGATCCCGCGCGCTGCTCTCTTCCGGAATATCGGCGGCCGATCCCTCCAGAAGATCGTCATAGTTGATAACTTTGGCAGCAAGGGACGGGCTGGCATCCGTAGCCTCATCCCCTTCTTCATGGTGGATAATGATGTTGCGGATATTTCCACATTGATCTTCAACATTGCGGAAGCGTTCGACCAGCCCGCTGTCCGCAATCAGAACGGTCGAATCCGACTGAGTGAGATAGTATACCAGCAATTCACCCTTTGCGGCCGTATTAACCGGCACACTGACCGCGCCAATCTTGGCGAGGGCGAAGTAAAGAAACAGAAGTTCGGGCTTATTGTCCATGAGGAACGCCACATGATCGCCCCGCCCGACACCAAGCGCCCGCAGCGAATTTCCGAGCCGGTTGCTGATCTCGTGCACCTCCCGATAGGAATATTCGCGCCCTTCAAACCGGAGGTAGACTTTTCCGCCGTTCTTCTCCGCCTTGTACCGCAGAACCTGACCCAGCGTTTTAATCTCTGAGGGAAGATCAAGATTACGTATTTTTTTCATGATTATTTGTTACTTTCCCGAAAACAGAGGCAAAGGCGTTCCATCCTGGCTTTCCTGCCAAACAAGTCGAAGGGGCATGCCGATCCGGATCTTTTCCGGCGGCAGATCAATGATGTTGCTGATCAGGCGAACACCGAAATCCGGAAAACTCACGACCGCAATATTGTAGGGGACATAGGCCTTCAGCGCCTCTGTCACCGGGTTATGGATGATCGTATAGCTGAAGAGTTCCGCCCCCTCCGGCGCGCGGTCCCACAAGACATCGTCGGAACCGCAAAACCGGCATACCGGCACCGGCGGATGGCGATGACGGCCACAAGCGCCGCACTTCTGGAACCGGAGCTCATACTTCCGGCACCAGTTCCAGAAGGTGGCGCCTTCCAGTGAAGGATCGGGGGAAGGTGTTGGCAGGTATCTATCCATCATGCCCTCTCCAGAATGGCCGCGGACGACCCGTTGGCCAGCAGGCAGATTTCCGCCCCGTCCACCTGCGACGTTGAGATACCACGCATCTGCTTCACGCCCTCAACCGCAAGATTGAGGCCATGGATATAGGCCTCCGATAGATGTCCGCCAGACGTGTTGATTGGTAATCCCCCCTCTGGCCAGCGGATATTGCCATCCGCAACAAAATCGCCTGCCTCCCCCCGGCCACAGAAACCGAAGGTTTCCAGGTTCATCAGGACGAAATGCGAGAAGTGGTCATAAATCTGCGCCGTATCGACATCTTCAGGGCCAATGCCGGCCTCACGATAGAGCTCCTCGGCAAGCTGCAACCCGCCGCCGGTGCTGTATTCCGCTTCAGGCATATTATGCGATCCCAATCCGCCGGAGCCCCAGCCATCATCGAGGCCTTGCCCTGCGGCAAGGATTGGAACGGCTGTTTGGTCCAGATCCTCGGCCCGTTCCTTTGTAGTAATGATCAAGGCGCAAGCCCCGTCATTCTCCTGACAACAGTCATAAAGCCGAAACGGATCGGCAATCATGCGAGAGGACAGATAGCTTTCCAGATCGAGAGGGCGATCCCTGAATACGGCGCGGGGATTACGGGATGCATTGGCCCGGCCGCTTAGTGGAATTTCCGCGACCTGCTCCGGCCGAACGCCATATTCATAAACATAACGCTGGGCGATCGGGGCCAGCATGAAGGGCGGCGCAAACATTCCGAAAGGATCGAGAAAGCCGGGTCCGTGCGGAACGCCATATCCTTGCCCAAACCGTTTGCGCTGCCCTTGACAGAGAGACCGGAAAACCGCCACATAGTTCGCAGCGCCTGAGCGAACGGCCGCGGCAGCCTGTGCGATAGAAGCAAAGCAGCCCCCTCCACCTCCTCCCCAAGCCATTGTCGCAGAACGAACTGCGGGGAGACCTAGAGATTCCTGAATAAGCCAGGGCACGCTTTCATCATTCGCATAGGACGACAGGCCGTCGATCTGACTGACGGTAATGCCCGCATCTGCCGCGGCCCTGCAAATCGCTTCGCAGGCAAGTGCAAGCTCGCTCCGGCCGACGATGCCGCCCCGGCGCGTATACTCCGTCTCACCGATGCCGACAATGCAGGCCTGAGACGCCGTACCTTTACTTATCTGCTTCATGATTTAGCCTTTCGCGTTATATCCGGAAAGGTTCCCTGCACTCTTTTTAGTTGTTGCTTGCGATTTCCAAAGATCATTTCACACGGATTCTATTATGTCAATATATGAAAACTAAGTTCATCTAATGAACATTTCATACTATGAACAAATTGCTCGCTTTTTGTGAAAAAATTTGATCCAATAGCGCCGAAAACAGTTGAACCAGTGAGAACAGATTGTTCTCTTTCTTAACCAAGAGTATGTTATTTATGGATTTTTTTGGCGACCGAACAGAAAGAAGTCATTTCCCAACCGAAGGGGAAAAATCAAAATTACAATTCGCGGAGGTTGATTATGCCATCGTTTGAGCCCGTCACCGCAGTTGTTCGCGCACTCACTGTTTTGCGAATTGTGAATGAACTCGATTTTGCCTCGATCAAACAAATTCACAAAGAATCGAAACTACACCGTTCAACCGTCCTTCGGATGCTGGAAACGTTGATGCACGAGGGATATGTCACCCGGGACGCAGAGTCGGGAATGTATATGCCTACGGGCAAAACCCTTCTGCTAAGCCGCGGGTTTGACGGCAACCGACATCTTTCAAAACTGGCCGCGCCAGTCATGCTTGCCCTTCGGGAGCGGATCGGCTGGCCTTCCGACCTTGCCGTGCTCGACGGAGATGAAATGCTGATCATCGAAACAAGCCGCGAATATAATGTTATGGAGATCAATCATAAGGCCGGGGTCCGTGCCCCCGTACTTCTGACGTCGCTGGGCCGGGCCTATCTTGCCTATTGCAGTGATGCGAAACAGAACCATCTTTTGAAGATGCTGGCGGCTTCTCACCGGACCACCAGCTCGCCTGCGCGTGATAATCCCAAGGGCATGCAAAAGCTTCTCAATGATATCCGTAAACAGGGCTACGCAACACCCGACCCGAAGTTCAATCAATCTTCCGGAGCGGGCCTTGTGACCGGCTTCAGTGTACCGGTATTCAAAAATAACGAAGTTTTTGCAAGCCTCAGCACCTCGTTTCTGATGAGCGCCATGTCTTTGGAAGAAGGAATCGCTTCGCTTCTCCCCGCTCTCAAGGAAACCGCGGAAAAGCTCGGTGAGATGATCGGCGAAGACTACAGCTGATCATTGGCGCAACCGAACCGATCAAGCTTTTTCAAAAAGCGGAATAATCTGCCCGTTTCCGGCTTCCCCCCAGACGAGATGAACTTTCATGCCGAATTCAAGCTCTCCCGGGGTAGCGTCTATCACGTTCGAAATGAGCCGGACAGGCCCGAAATCAGGAAACTCAATTACCGATACATTATAGGGAACCCGCTCCTTCACGGCGGGATGGGCCGGATGATAGACGAAAGTATAGCTGAACAGACGCCCTTCTCCCGGCGCCTCCACCCATTCAGATTTTGCCGATTGGCAACTTGAGCAAAATGGCCCCGGCGGATGGCGGAAGGTTCCGCAATCTGCACAACGCTGAAATGTCAGCTTCTTTTTCTGGCAGTTCCGCCAATAGGCCATATCATCGAATGATGCTTCAGGCCCTGGCACCGCTTCCGGCATATAATGCATTCACTAACTCCTTTTTTACTTCGATCAGTCCCCAACCAAAAAGAGAGCAAGCTGCGGAAAAGCAACCAGCAATCCAATAATCAACAGTTCCATCATCACGAAGGGGATACATCCTTTAAAGATTTCACCGAGCGGCGCATCGGGCACACTACTCTTGACGACAAAAACATTGAGGCCAACAGGCGGTGTGATACATCCAAGTTCAACCGCCTTGACAACGATGATCCCGAACCAGACCGGGTCATACCCAAGCTCCAGAATGATCGGAAAGACGATCGGCATCGTAATCAGGATCATGGAAATTCCGTCGACCAACGCCCCCAGAACCAAGTAGATGACAATAATCAGTCCGAAAATGGCAAGCGGCGGTAAGTTCAAATGAACAATGCTGTCTGCAACCATGGCTGGAAGCTGTGACATGTTGAGAGCAAGACTGAACAGTCCGGCCCCAACGATCAAAAAGAAGATCGAAGAAGTACCTGCGCCTGTCTCCCAAAGGCCGGCTTTCAAATTCTTCCAGGCATCCGGTCGGCGAAGCACCATGAGCAGGCCGAGCAAAGCGCCGATTGCCGCCGCCTCGGTCGCAGTTGCAATTCCAAGGTAAATCGATCCCATCACAGCACTGAACATAAGCAGCACTTCCCAGGCTCGACCAAGAGAGACAAAACGCTCGCGCCAGGTTGCCCGGAGAATGCCCTCCTCCATACCGGCAAGCTCCGGCTTGAATTTGACCATGATATAGATGCCGATCATATAGATCACCGCCGTCAGAAGGCCGGGAACAATGGCCGCAACGAACAGCTTGACCAGCGACACCTCGGTAATGAAGGAATAGATGACGAGAACGCCGCTTGGCGGAATCAGAACACCGAGCGTTCCTCCGGCGGCAATACAGCCGCCCGCAAGCAGCGGCTTGTAGCCCCGCAACCGCATTTCGGGCAAAGCGACACGCGCCATCGTCGAGGCCGTGGCAACACTCGATCCGCAGACGGCGGAAAAGGCCGCGCAGGCGAAAACCGTCGCAATGGCAAGACCGCCTGGAATATGCCCCAGCCAGCGCTGCCCCGCCTCAAACGCATAGCGCGACAGATTGGCAGAAAAGGCCATGTAGCCCATAAAAAGGAACAGGGGCAGCACGATGAAAGAGAATGTCGCCGTATAGGAATAGGGAAAGTTGGCGAGCAGGTAGGAAACCGCTCCCCATGGCCGCATGGCGATAATTCCGGTAATGCCCGTGGTGGCAAGCGCAACGGCAATCGGCATACCCGACAACAGAAGGATCAGCATCATGCTGACCAGAAGCGTACCTATGATCGTGGGATCCATTCAGATACTCGCTTTCTCAGTCTCGGTCTCATGTACCGGCATAAGCCCGACATGGCGGAGAAAATCGAACAGAAATTGCAAGGTCAGGCAGACAAGCCCGATGGTGATGAAGATACGGGAGGGCCATATCGGGAAAGCAACAACGCCGTAGCTCGATTCATTATTCAGCATGGAACTCCAGGCAAGCTGCGCAGTCAGCCAGGCCAGCAACCCGATTACCATGAACGATATTGCTGATGTAATTATATTCACGACCTTGAGAGCACCGGGCGGCAAAAGCCGTGTAACAAGATCAATGGCAAAGTTGTGGCGTCGCTGCTGTGCAGCCGCCATGCCAAGGTAAATAAGCGCAACGACCATCAAGATCGCCAGCTCGTTCCCTCCCATCAACGGTTGGTTGAAGAAGGTTCGGCCGGTGATGTCGATAACGACAGTCAGCATTGTAAACAGCGTGAAAAAACCACTGGCCACGCCAAGCCGCAAGAGAAACTTTTCTATCGCTTCAATTATTTTGATGATCATGACCGGCATCCTATGTGCAAAGGAATATGCGAAAGGAG
>SBHH01000169.1 GCA_006226265.1 Alphaproteobacteria bacterium
TTGTGGCGCGGGAGTTCAAGGCCCATGCGGCGCATCGCACCGTTGCCGTCGATGCGGTCGCGTCGGATGAAATGATCCTCGATGCCGGCGCAGCCTCGATTGCCGATCTGCAGCTCCGCCTGCAGAACACGGAAACCCTGATCTGGAATGGCCCGCTCGGCGCGTTTGAACTTGATCCCTTCGGCGATGCGACCATTGCCGTGGCCCGCACCGCCGAGGCCCGCACGAAGGCAGGCGCCCTCATTACCGTCGCAGGTGGCGGCGATACGGTTTCCGCGCTTGCCAAGGCGGGCGTGACTGAAGGGTTTACCTATATCTCGACCGCGGGCGGCGCCTTCCTCGAATGGATGGAAGGCAAGACACTGCCGGGTGTCGCCGCCCTTGACTGCTAAATCGAACCGGAGGTGAAGATCATGG
The DNA here is from genome assembly GCA_006226265.1 of Alphaproteobacteria bacterium. GTDB lineage: Bacteria > Pseudomonadota > Alphaproteobacteria > Sneathiellales > Sneathiellaceae > Sneathiella. Next base: position 418 of record SBHH01000169.1, read on the forward strand.
ACGAAATGGATATGGAAGACATTGCCAAGGCGCTGGTCGCGCCGAGCAAGGGCATCCTCGCCGCCGATGAAAGTACGGGCACGATCAAGAAACGGCTCGACAGCATCAATACGGAAAGCACGGAAGATACCCGCCGCGCCTATCGCGAACTTCTCTTCACGACGGAAGGGGTCAGCGACTATATCAGCGGCGTCATCCTTTATGACGAGACGATCCGCCAGACCGCGAGCGACGGCCGCCCCTTCGGCAAGCTTCTGGAGGCGCAAGGCATCATTCCCGGCATCAAGGTCGATATGGGCGCGAAGCCCCTCGCCTTCTCCGACGGGGAACTGGTAACGGAAGGACTTGATGGTCTCCGTGAACGGCTCGCCGAATATTCCCGCCTCGGCGCTCGCTTCGCCAAATGGCGCGCGGTGATCGGCATTGGCGATGGCGCGCCGAGCCAGTATTGCATCGACACCAACGCCCATGCCCTCGCCCGCTATGCCGCGCTCTGTCAGGAAGCGAATATCGTCCCCATCGTCGAGCCGGAAGTCCTGATGGATGGCGACCATAATATCGACGAATGCTATGCGGTGACCGAGACGACCTTGAAGACCGTCTTCGACGAGCTTTACAAGCAGCGCGTGGTGCTGGAGCAGATGCTCCTGAAACCCAATATGGTGATTTCCGGGGTCGACTGCCCGATCCAGGCGGATATTGAGGAAGTGGCGACGAAGACGCTTTATTGTTTCGAGCAGACCGTGCCCGCCGCCGTGCCGGGGATCGTCTTCTTGTCCGGCGGTCAGAGCGAGCAGCGCGCAACCGAGCATCTCAACTCCATGAACCAGATGGGCAAGTTCCCCTGGGAGATCAGCTACTCCTTCGGCCGGGCGCTGCAGGCCTCCGCCCTTTCGACCTGGCAGGGCAAGGAGGCGAATATCGCGGCGGCGAAGGCGGCCTTCCTGCACCGGGCAAAACTCACCAGCGCGGCGCGCGACGGCGAATACAGCGCCGATATGGAATAGGCGCCGATGAGCTCAGCTTCCGAACCGGAACGGATCAGGACCCGTCTCTATCTGATTTCCCCGCCAGTGATCGATCTCGATGCCTTCGCCGCCCAGTTTGAGGAGGCTCTCGCGGGCGGCGATGTCGCCTGTTTCCAGCTTCGCCTGAAAGACCGGCCGGAAGCGGAGGTGCGCGCGGCCACGCTCCGTCTCAAACCGATTGCCGAGGCGGCGGATGTCGCCTTTCTGCTGAATGACAATGTGAAGCTGGCAAGGGAACTTAATACCGACGGCGTGCATGTCGGACAGGAGGATATGCCGTATGCGGAAGCACGGAGCCTGCTCGGCGCGGACAAGATCATCGGCGTCACCTGCAAGAACTCCCGTCATCTCGCAATGGAGGCGGCGGATGCGGGCGCGGACTATGTTGCCTTCGGGGCCTTCTTCCCCTCCTCCACCAAGGACGCGACGGTGAAGGCGGAAACCGATCTTCTTGAATGGTGGTCGAGCTTTGTCGAGGTTCCGACCGTCGCCATCGGCGGCATCACGGTTGAGAATTGCGCTGAGCTGGTAAAGGCAGGGGCCGATTTCCTCGCTGTTGCGGCCGGGGTCTGGCAGCATCCGGAAGGCCCGAAAGCGGCGGTTGCCGCCTTCAATCGGGTGATTGATCAGGCGATGGCAACCTGATAGTGTCGCGCGCCCGCTATTTGTAACCAAACCGAACAGAACGAACAGAGTGCAGTCATGAAAATAAATGGAAATGCCATTCGTCCCGGCAATGTGATCGAACACAAGGGCGGCCTCTGGGTCGCGGTTAAAATCCAGCATACGCAGCCCGGCAAGGGCGGCGCCTATCTGCAGGTGGAACTGAAAAACCTCCGCGACGGCACCAAGCTGAACGAGCGTTTCCGCGCCTCCGAGTCGGTCGAGAAAGTCCGGCTGGAGCAGAAGCCGCACCAGTTCCTGTTCGCCGATGGCGACATGATGACCTTCATGGATACCGCGACCTACGAGCAGGTCTCCCTCTCCCGCGATCTCGTCGGCGAGGGCGCGGTTTACCTGCAGGACGGCATGGATGTCGAAATCGAATTTCATGAGGAAAGCCCGCTTTCCGTGATCCTGCCCGAACAAGTGGTCCTTGAAATCACCGAAACCGAGCCGACCGTGAAGGGCCAGACGGCGGCCTCTTCCTACAAGCCGGCGATCCTTGAAAACGGCGTTCGCGTCATGGTGCCGCCCTTCTGCGGCACCGGCGAAAAAATCGTCGTCAATACGGAGACCAGCGAATATCTCAAGCGGGCGGACTAACGGGACCCTCGCCCTCACACCCGCTTCCCCGATCCAGACTAGGTAGAAGACCATGGCGCGAAAATCCGCTCTCATCAATGCAATGGAACTCTCGGCCCGCAAGGCGGCCCGCAAAATGCTGCGCGACTTTAACGAGGTCGAGCATCTGCAGGTGTCCCGCAAAGGGCCGGCGGATTTCGTCAGTCAGGCGGACCTCACCGCAGAAGCGACGTTGCGGGAGGAACTGGGCCGCTTGCGCCCTGACTATGGCTTCATCCTGGAGGAAGGCGGTGTGGTCGAGGCGAAGGACGGCATCCATTACTGGGTGGTCGATCCGCTTGACGGGACGACGAACTTCCTGCATGGCCTGCCGCATTTTGCCATCTCCATCGCCGTGAAGGCGGGTAAGGAGGTCATTGCGGGCCTCGTCCTCGATCCCGTGAAGGATGAGCTTTTCTGGGCGGAAAAGGGGCAGGGCTCCTATATGAATGAACGGCGCTTGCGCGTTTCCAGCCGGAGCCGCATGACCGACTGCATCTTCGCAACAGGCATTCCCTTCAACGGTGTGGCCGATCATGAGAAATTCCTGAAGGAACTCGCGAGCGTCATGGCTGTTTCCGCCGGGGTGCGCCGCTATGGCGCGGCCTCTCTCGACCTTGCCTATGTCGCGGCGGGCCGCTTCGACGGCTTCTGGGAGCGGAACCTCTCTGAATGGGATATCGCGGCGGGCATCATCATCGCCCGCGAGGCCGGAGCCCTCGTCTCCCAGTTGGATGGCGGGGAGCGCATGCTGGAAAAAGGCGATATCCTTGCGACCAACGCCGGGATCAATGGCGCGATGATGGAGATTTTCCGGAAAATCCGGCTCGGGCGCTGATCCCACGGCATGCTTTTCCGCCGCCTCCCGGCTGCGCAGGCAATAAAATTCCTTGAATTCCGGGTGATAGCTGTCCATTTGGCCGCACATAGGGCATTGTGACGTTGAGTAAGCTGCGCTATTGTTCGGTAATGCGGAAAAAACGCCGCAAATTGGTCATTTTCGTACCGCATGGTAGGCTGGCTTGTTTAACGGAGGCCACCGCCAGCGGATCGATGCGGAGACAGGAGTTTTACCATGACGGAGAAGAAGGCGGGATGTGAATTACGCCGGATGGCCGCCCTTGGATGGGTGGCGGCTCTCCTGAGTGCTCCTTGGGTTCCAGCCACAGCCCTTGCAAACGGCACTGCCCCGGAAGTCATCGTCAATCTGAAAGCACTTGATGCGCCCGTCGCGAACAAAGGCACGGCGCCGGTCCTGCATCTGCCAAAACGGATCGTCGATGGCGATCAGGTCATCGTCCTGACCCCGCCGGATCTTCAGAAAAAGAAAAAGAAAGAGGCGGCTGTCGTCACGCCGCGAATCAAGCCCGCGCTTAAAACCGCCGCCAAAACGCCAGTCCCGCCGGTCAAGAAGTCGGTTGCCGCCGTAAAGACGCCGACACCGCCCGTTAAACAGGCTGCGAAGGCGGAGAGCGTACCTCCAACACCGAAGATGAAGCCTGCCACCGCCGCGAAGGTTCCGATACCGAAAGCGCCGGTTACGGTGGCAATGGCAGCCAAGGCGCCCGCCGCCCCGGCTGCGCCTGCTAAAACCGATGCGATCCCCGAACAGGTGAGCGCGAAGAGCGCACCGGCCCTGCCAAGCCAGAAGGATGTCGCGGTAACCGAACAGAAAATGGCGGAAAGCGCCGCGAAAAAGATTGCCCCCGCAAAGCCGGAAAAGAAGGAAATGGTGGTTGCCTCCATCGCGCCGGCGGCGGGGCAGGCGGCGGCAACTTCCGTGAAACAGGCCGCAACGGCGGCGCGCCGCTCTCGCGTTCTGTTCGACAAAGGCGCGGATGAGCTGGATGCCAAGGCCGAAAAGACCATCCGCAAGATTGCCGAAGCCGTGAAGGCCTCCCCCCGCGAGACGGTTCAGCTGTTCGCCTATGGCACCGGCGATAATGTGAGTGCCGCCCGCCGCCTCTCGCTCGGTCGGGCGCTCGCCGTCCGATCCAAGCTGATGTCGCTCGGTGTCGAAAACACCCGAATTGAAGTACGCGCGCTCGGCAAGCCCGAAGGGGCGGACCCGGCAAACCGCGTCGACCTCGTATTGATTGCACGGTAACCCATGTCTACTTTTTCCAATGTCGAATCCCAAAGCTTCGCCGGAACCCCCAACGTCAAGAAACCCAAGCGATATTTCATCCGGATGGCCATCTTTCTTGCGATCGTCATCGCGATTGCCGCCCTCCTCTACCAGCAGATCATAACGGCGTTCGAGGCCAACCCGGCCCTGAACGGTCTGATCCTGTTCGTTCTTCTGTTCGGCATCTTCTTCATCATCCGCCAGGTCTTCATCCTGCAGCATGAGGTTGCCTGGACGCAGAGCCTCCGGCGGATGGAAAGCTCCGTCTCCGTTTCGCGCGGCCCCAAGCTGCTCGCCCCGCTCGCCAGCATCATCCGCGAAAGCAAGGGCATGGTACGGCTCAACACCATCAGCATGAACACCATCCTCGACAGTGTCGGCGCAAGGCTGGATGAGGGACGCGATATTTCCCGCTATCTTATCAATGTGCTGGTCTTTCTGGGCCTCCTCGGCACCTTCTGGGGATTGCTACAGACGGTGGATTCCGTTGGCGGCGCCATTTCCACTCTCAATGTTGGCGGCGGCGATTTCGGCCAGATTTTCGACGAGTTGAAGGCTGGCCTAGAAAAACCCTTAAGCGGGATGGGCATCGCCTTTTCCTCCTCCCTCTTCGGTCTTTCAGGCTCCCTCATCCTCGGCTTCCTCGACATGCAGGCGGGTCAGGCTCAGAACCGCTTCCATACGGATATCGAGGAATGGCTGACTTCCATCACCCGCTTCACCTCCTCCGGCACCGGCGTCATTTCCGATGGCGAGCAGAGCGTGCCCGCCTATGTCCAGGCGCTGCTCGAACAGACCGGGGAGAGCCTTAACAACCTGCAGCGCACCCTCGCCCGCAATGAGGACAAGCGCGGATCGGCGGAAAGCTCCCTCATCGGCCTCAGCGAGCGGCTTGCCGCCCTCACCGACCAGATGCGAACAGAGCAGGAGCTGCTTATCCGCCTCGCCGAAAGCCAGACCGACCTCAAACCCGTGCTGGAACGGATCGCCAAGAACGGGGAGCAGGCCGGGATCGATCAGGCAAGCCGCAATCACTTGCGCAACCTCGATGTGCATATGGTCCGTCTGCTGGAGGAAAGCGCCGATGGCCGCGAACAAATGGTTCAGGATATCCGGAGCGATATCAAGCTGCTGACCCGCACCATCGCCGCCATTGCCGAAGAAAGCCGCCGTGGTTGATCCGGTGAGTGAGTTAGAGAACGGAGTAACCGCCAATGGCTCGTAGACGCCGCGGACAACGCGCCCCATACGAGATCTGGCCGGGGTTCGTCGATGCGCTGACGTCCCTTCTGCTGGTCATCATCTTCCTGCTGGTGGTCTTTGTCCTCTCGCAGTTTTTCCTTTCTCGCGCGCTGTCGGGCCGCGATGCCGCGCTTGAGAAGCTGAACCAGCAGGTGAACGAGCTTGCCGACCTGCTGGCGGTCGAGAGGCGCACGAGCGCCCATCTTGAAGAACAGATCAGCCAGCTTAATGT
>SBHH01000217.1 GCA_006226265.1 Alphaproteobacteria bacterium
CTCCCGCCTTCTTGCCGGAGCAGCGGCAGGAGGCTTCGGGATCGGAGTTTTTCGACATGCCGATGCCCTGCATGCATTCTTTATACTCCTCCGCCTCGAACCCGTCGGCCCGCTTGCAGGTCTTCATCCTGTAGAGGTCAGACGCGACGCTTTGCGCGATGATATGCCGGGTTTCCTTGCTCCAGCTACTCCGGTTTTCAAGGGCGGCGTAGCGCTCATTCGCCTCATCCAGCTTGCGCTGGCCATAGTCCGCCATCTGCTGCTTTTTCTTATCGTCATATTTCGGATTGGTTTGGGCCTTCTCAATAAAATCGGTCCAGCGCGCCTTGTCCTTGGCGAGCTTCTCAAGCCGCTTTTTCTGCTCTGTATTCGCCATGTCATCGGCCTCCGCGCCGATACAGCCGCAGGAATAATAGGTCGCGCTGGTGCCCTTGCCCTGTGTGCAGTTTTTATAGACCTCCTGACCGACGGGGGAGAGGCTCGCCATGGTCGAGGCCTGCGCCTTTTTCTTGGCGGCCTCATTGGCGGCCACCTCCTCGGGGGTGGGGAGCTTCGCCGCAGCCTTGACCGGCGCCGGTGGCGGGGTCATGAAATGCACCCATTCCTTGCTGTATTCAAAGGGTTCGAACCCATCAAGCCGGAATTCAAAGTCGCCGCCGTTTTTAACCCGCTCAAAAAGCTTCGCGACAGCGGCGTCTTCCGCCAGAAAGTTCAGCGTCGTAGAGCCGCCTTGCGAGATATTTTTGGCGTAAATATCCACACCATCGAACCGGATCATGATTTTCGAAGGCGGATCATAGCTGTCGGTTTTGCGGAATTTCCCATTGAGCAACGACTGTATGCTTTCTGCATTCGGATTGGTCCGTTTGAAATGACCGGCATTCAGTTTTACGAGGAGTGTGATCCTGCCATTCGCATCCGGGCCTATCCGTCCCCAAAATTTTGAATCGGGCTTTTCCCGGACTAAACGCCAGTTATCGGCAAATGGTTGACCCGCCGTATCAAAGGGCCCTGCCGTGTCATAGGACTGGTCCGTCGCCTTTTTCGGCCCAGGCTTTGCGGCGGGTTTTGCTGTAGTCATTGCCGCTGTTTGTTTCTTGGCGTTTTCCTCCGCCGCTTCCTGCGCCAGGATTTCATTCTTCTCCGAGACCGCCGTGCCAAGCGGCGTCGGCGCGGCCTTCAGTTCGCTGAGAAGGCTCTCGCTCACATCGCCATTTTGCGAAAGATTGTGACCCTCCTGAAAGGCAAGGATGGCTTTTTTCGTATTCGGGCCATAGTCGCCATCGACGCCGACGCTGTATTTCAGGCGCTTCAGTTCCTTCTGCGTGGCCATGACAAGGGCTTTGTCGTTATTGCCTGCCTTGGCGGAGGCGGGGCTGGTAACGGTCGGCGCGGCGGGCTTGGCGACCGATTGCGTTTCAGGTGCCGTCGGCTTGGCGGGGGTGGCTGTGACCGGCGTCTTCGTTGCCTGTCCCTCGCCATCGGAAGTGGTGGGCGCGGTGGGTTCCGCGTTATCAATGATCTCGCCCGCCTTGTCGGTCAGATCCTTGGCTGTGTCCTTCAGCTTGTCGAGCCATCCGGCATGGGCGGTCGCGGGCAGGCTCATTGCACCAAACAAAATTGCGATGGAGAGGATAAAGAGAGGGGCAGGTCGTGTCATCTGGCAGGGCCTTCCGTCCGGCTTCCCGGCGGCGGGGAGGCCGTTATGTAAGTTATATCTTATTCAGTTAATCCTACAGGGCTCTGCGCGAATGTAAAGAGCGGGAATGCGCGTTTTGCGCTCTGAATTCCGGTATTGATCCTGCGCCTTTGCGTCAGGGGGCACCCGCCGGAGGGGGCAGGTGGATATTTTTCCGGGCTGCCCGGCGGGTGCCTCAGTCCGCCATCGGATACTATATGATTGATCTGCAAAGCAAAGCCGGGCGGTATGACCGGCATATGCGAAATCTTGCATGTTGGCTGGATTTGTGATAAAATAATTGCCGTTGGTTAAGCCGTCCTGCGGCTGCTTTGGTCCGGAACAGCCGGGCAAGAAAGAGGGTGAAAAGACCGGCCGCCCGACTTTTCCGACAGAAATAGCGTTGCCGGTGCAAGGCGGCCAAAAGGGTCGCGAAAACCGTCGGGGCTGGGGCGAATTCTAGAGGACGCTCTCTGATATGAGCGCCTTGCGGTAATCGAGAAGTCCTGCTTCGAGAAACGGATCCGGCACGCCGCAAAGCCGCTGTGAGCGGTGACCCTGTTTTGATAACCGCAATGGCATGTCGGGAAAGCGAACGGGGTCCGTGGTAGCTCCGGCTTCTTTGACGCCCAGGTGAGACCCCTCGGACGAAATTTTCTGCGCCCGGATTTTCCGTTGAACGTCCCGGCCTGTCCGCCGCGTCTCATTCTCAAGGTCAATGAAACAGCTGGAAAAGAAGCGCCGCCACGACGAAAAGGCCGAGCCACAGCACAATGTTGCGGAGCAGGCCGGTGCGCGTCCAACCCCGTGAGTAATAGATAAACCCCGGTATAATGAACAGAAGCAAAACGGCAACCAGACCGACGAGCCGGATCATTTCTCCCTGTTCCATGGTCCCTTCTTTCCGTCCATTTTCTGCCCCAATTGGCGTGTAAGGGCTGTTTGTATCCTGAAAAAATACAAAAAAGCCGGGGGCGGGGTCAAATATTCCGGCTTTTCCGGTGACAACAAGTTGCCTAAAGGGCGCGGGCAGTCTAATTTGGCGTCAGATTTTTGAGAGAGACCGGAGTTTTCTGTGGCCGATATTTTCAATGAAGTGGACGAGGAAGTCCGCAAGGACAAATCCCTGGCGCTTTGGAACGCCTATGGCAAATATCTCATTGCGCTGGTGGTGCTGATTGTTGCGGGGACGGCGGCCTGGGCGGGCTGGCAGAAATATCAGGCCTCCCGTTCGGTGACCGACAGTGCGGCCTTCGAAAAGGCGACCCGGCTGGTCGATGACAAGAAATATGCCGATGCGGCGGCGGATTTTTCCGCCCTCGCCAAAGACGGCAGCAAGGGCTATGCCGCGCTTGCCGCCCTTCGTGAAGCCGCCGCGCTGCAGGAAGAAGGCAAGGGGGATGAGGCGCTTAAAGTTTATGATGCCCTCGCCGCCGACAGCTCCGCGCCCGAAGAATTTTCAAGCCTCGCCGATCTCCTCGCCGGCTATTATCTCATCAATAACGGCAGTACGGATGAGGTGCGCAAGCGTGTCGGGAAAATCGCCGAACCGGGCGGGGTCTGGAGCGCGGCCGCAAGCGAGCTTGTCGCGCTCAGCTATTTGAAGGACGGGGACAGGAAAAAGGCCAAGCAGCTTCTGACCGAACTCCATGAGGATGCGGGCATCCCCGCCGGGATCAAGGAACGGGTGGGTCAGCTTCTCGATACGCTGAAGGACGTTTGAAAATGCGGGTGGGGGAAAGCCGGTTTCGCGGGATGCCGCGCCGCGTCGGCCGTTTGGGCCTGGCGCTTGCGCTTGGGACGATGCTTGCGGGCTGTTCCTGGTTCGGCTCGTCGGAAGATCCGCCGCTCCCCGGCGAACGGATTTCCGTTCTCTCCCTCGAACAGACGCTCGAAGCCGATGCGGGCATCAAGGATCTCGATGTCCGGCTGCCCGCGCCTTATGAAAACGACAACTGGCCGCAGTCGGGCGGCGTCCCCTCCCATGCCATGTATCACCTCAAGCTCGGCGAGGATCTGAAGGAGGCCTGGCGCGTCGATATCGGCGACGGTTCGGATGACGAGAACCGCATGTTCTCCTCCCCCGTCGTTGCGAACGGCCATGTCTATGTGATGGACGCGAGCGCGACCGTCTCCGCCTATGACGTGAAGGACGGCAAGGAGCTTTGGTCGGTCGATCTCACGCCCGAGGATGAGGACGAGGGCAATATCGGCGGCGGCGTTTCCTTCGAATATGGCCATGTCTATGCCACGACCTCCTATGGCGATGTGGTGGCCCTTGATGCCGATACGGGCAAGATCCTCTGGAAGACGACGATCGATGTGCCCTTCCGCGCGGCGCCGACGGTTGCCGATCACCAGGTTTTCGGCATCACCTTCGATAGCCGCGTCTTCGCCTTCGATGCGGCGACGGGCAAGATCAACTGGAACTTCGAAGGCGGGGTCGAGACGACGGGCCTTCTCGGTGCGGCAAGCCCGGCCTATGCCAACGACACGCTGGTCGTGCCTTTCTCCAACGGCGAGATTTACGCCCTTCGCACCGCCAACGGGCAGCAGGCCTGGAGCGAGCAGCTCGTCCGCCGCCGCCTTTACAGCTCCCTGACCTCCCTGACCGACATCAACGCCTTTCCCGTGATCGACCGTGGCATCGTCTATGCGGCGAGCTATTCGGGGCGCATGGTGGCGGTCGATCTCCGCTCCGGCAACCGGCTCTGGGACCGGGAAATCGCCACCCTGCAGACCCCCTGGGTCGCGGGCGATTTCCTCTATGTCATCTCGACCGACGGAGAGCTTGTCTGCATCTCGCGGAAAAACGGCCTGATCCGCTGGGTCCGCCAGCTTGGCAAATTCGACGATCCGGAGGATAAATCGGGCCTCATTCTCTGGTCCGGGCCTGTCCTCGCAAGTGATCGATTGATTCTCGTGAACAATTACGGTATGGCAGTGTCGGTTTCGCCCTATGACGGCAGAATTCTCGGCCGGATGGAACTTTCGGATAATGCCTCCATCCCGCCGGTCGTCGCCGGGGACACGCTTTACATTTTAACGGACAATGCCGAACTGGTGGCATTGCGCTGACATAGCAGAAACGAATGTCTTTTACTGTTGCCATCATTGGCCGGCCGAACGTCGGCAAATCCACGCTGTTCAACCGACTGGTGGGGAAGAAGCTGGCGCTTGTCGATGACACGCCGGGCGTCACCCGCGACCGGCGCGAGGGGGACGCGCGCATCGGCAACCTCAAATTCCGCGTGATCGATACGGCGGGCCTTGAAGAAAGCTTCGATGACAGCCTGGAGGCCCGGATGCGCCGCCAGACCGAACGCGCGCTAGCCGAGGCGGATGTCGTCCTCATGCTCGTGGATGCGCGCTCCGGCATCACGCCGATGGACAAGCATTTCGCCAACTGGCTCCGGAAGTCGCCGGTGCCCGTCCGCCTCATCGCCAATAAATGCGAGGGCAAGGCCGGCGCCCCCGGCCTGATGGAGGCGTTCGGCCTCGGCCTCGGCGATCCCGTGCCCCTCTCCGCCGAGCATGGGGAGGGGATGAGCGAGCTTTTCGACATCCTGCTGCCCTTCGAAAAAGAGGAACCGACGGACGACGCGCCTGAAACCGCGCCCCGCGACTGGAGCGCGGATGAGGAGCTCACCGAGGAAGAGATCGCCGCGCTGGAGGCGGAGGAAAACAAGCGCCCGCTGCAGCTCGCCATCGTCGGGCGGCCGAATGCGGGCAAATCGACCCTCGTCAATACCCTGATTGGGGAGGACCGGATGCTGACCGGGCCCGAGGCCGGGGTCACCCGCGACGCCATTGCCATTGAATGGGAATTTGAAGGCCGCGCCATCCGCCTTGTCGATACGGCGGGGCTCCGCCGGAAATCACGGGTGCAGAAGAAGCTTGAAAAGCTCTCGGTCGCCGACAGCCTCCGCGTTATCCGCATGGCGGAGGTGGTGGTTCTCATGGTCGATGCCGTGGAAACTTTCGACAAGCAAGACCTCACCATCGCCTCCCATGTGATCGAGGAGGGGCGCGCCCTCCTGATCGCCGTGAATAAATGGGATGCGGTGACGGACCGTCAGGCGGCGCTCAAACTGATCCGCGACCGGCTTTCCATTTCGCTGCCGCAAGTGCGCGGCATTCCCGTCGTTCCGCTCTCGGCCCTCACGGGACGGGGCGTCGACAAGCTGCTCCCGAAGGTTCTCGAAATCCACAAGCTCTGGAACACCCGCATCCCGACGGCGAAGCTCAACCGCTGGCTCGAAATTATGCTGATGCAGCATCCGCCGCCGATGGCCAAGGGCCGCCGCCTTAAAATCCGCTATATGACGCAGGTGAAATCCCGCCCGCCGACCTTCTCGCTTTTCATGTCGTCGCGCGGCGAACTCCCGGAAAGCTATATCCGCTATCTGGTGAACGGCCTTCGCGAGGATTTCAAACTCCCCGCCGTCCCCATCCGCCTCTTCCCGAGAACGGGCAAGAACCCTTATGCGGAGAAGAAGGGGTAGGGGCAATCTTATTGCCATTTTGTGTGATTATTCCGGCTAATCAGCGAATGTTCTATATTTCCATTTTCTAGAAATCATTTCCGTATTAAAA
>SBHH01000347.1 GCA_006226265.1 Alphaproteobacteria bacterium
TTCTGTTTTGAAATAAAGATGATATCGGCTATAAAACGACATCTTTACTGGCGCAGTTTCACAACGGACAAACGAATGGATATCAGGACCCTTTGCCTCGGCGTTCTCACCATGGGGGACGCGAGCGGTTATGAGATCAAGAAGAAATTCGAAGATCGGTTGGCGTTGGTTTTCCATGCCAGCTACGGCTCTATTTATCCAGCTCTCAACAAACTGACGGAAGAAGGGCTCGTTTCCTGCCGCGAGGAAAGCCAGGAAAAGCGCCCCGACAAGAAGGTTTATTCCATCACTTCGGCAGGCCGGTATCTTTTTCTAGATGAAATCGTCAAGCCGGTATCGGCGGACCGGGTTCGTTCCGACTTTCTGGCCACCCTGATTTTCGCGCGTCTCCTGCCTGCCGCGGCGGTCTCCAAGCTAATCGATGAGAGGATTGCGGACCGCGCCGAAAAAATCGCCCGCATGCGTGAAAACTGCGCAGGCAAGGCGACGGATACCGACCGTTTTATGTGTAATTACGGCCTGACCGTTTATCAGGCGGAGCTGGATTACTTAAAAGAAAACAGACATTTACTGGAGGCCGATGCGCTGCTTGCGCGCGCGGCAGAATAACCCATGCTTTCCGGATTTGAACGACACGAGGTGCAGCTGTGAACCGTTCCATTATCATCGCAATCATTATTGCCCTGGCGGTTATCGGCTGGATCGGCTCCGGTCAGATCGACCGTTTCGCGGACGGCAACAACACGAATGCCGAGGCCGCGACGCAGGATATGTCGAAGGCGGAACTTGCCAAGGATGCCGATAAGAAGGCGGACGAAAAGCATGTCACCGGCGTCCGCGTGCAGACCTTTACCGCCGTTCCGCATCAGCAGAATGTCATCGTGAACGGCAAGACGGAAGCTAATCGCGTGGTCGAGCTTCGGGCGGAAATCTCCGGCCGGGTCGCCAAGGTACATGTGGATGAAGGAGACCGGGTGAAAAAGGGCGATCCGATTGTCAGCTTCGATGTGAAGGATAACGAAGCCCGCCTCCAGGAAGCCGAAGCCCTGATCCGCCAGCGCGAGATCGAGCATAAGGCCGCGAAATCCCTCAACAAGAAGGGATTCAGCTCCGATACCTCGCTTGCAAGTGCCAACGCCCAGCTCGACAGCGCCAAGGCGCAGGTGAAGGCGATGAAAATCCGTATTCAGGACCTGGTGGTCAAAGCCCCCTTTGATGGCTATGTCGAGAGCCGGGATGCGGAAATTGGTGACTATATCAAGGACGGCAATCAGATTGCGACCATCATCGAAAGCGATCCCTTGTTGGTCACCGGTCAGATTTCAGAGTTGCGCGTAAACAACATCGAAGTAGGCGGCGAAGGCACGGCAACGCTTGTCACCGGCGAGAAGGTGTCGGGCAAGATCAAGTTCATCAGCAAGATGTCCGATCCGGCGACGCGCACTTTCCGCGTCGAGCTTGAAGTGCCGAACAAGGGCAACAAGCTTCGGAGTGGCGTAACGGCGGAGATCGCCTTCAAAACGAAATCCATCATGGCGCATTTCCTCTCCCCCGCAATCCTGACATTGAACGATGCCGGGGTTCTCGGCCTCCGTGCGGTGGATGAGAAGAAGATTGTCCGTTTTTATCCGGTCAAGATTCTCTCCGATACGGAAAAAGGAGTCTGGGTCACCGGCCTTCCCGATAAGGTAACCTTGATCGTGGTCGGGCAGGATTTTGTCCGCGACGGCGATAAGGTCGAGACGGAGCCCAACAAAGTTGCCGAGGCAAAAGAATGAACGCCCTCATTGATGCAGCCATCGGCCGATCCCGCACCGTCATTGCGGCGCTTCTGCTGATCATGATTGCCGGTGTCTATGCCTATTCGGATATCGCGAAAGAGGCCGATCCCGACATCAATGTGCCGATCATCTATGTCTCGATGACACATGAGGGCATTTCGCCGGAAGATGGCGAGCGCCTTCTGATCCGCCCGATGGAGCAGGAACTCCGCTCCATCGAGGGAGTGAAGGAGATGCGCTCCGCTGCCTATGAGGGATATGCCTCCGTTACCCTCGAATTCAACGCGGGTTTCGATGTCGATCAGGCGATGAAGGATGTCCGCGACAAGGTGGACATCGCGAAGAAGGATCTGCCGCAGGAAACCGACGAGCCCGAAGTGAACGAGGTCAATCTCGGCCTTTTCCCGGTGCTTGTTGTCACGCTGTCGGGCGATGTACCGATGCGCTCCCTCCTCAGTCTTGCACGGGACTTGAAGGATGAGGTCGAGGGGCTTCCGGGCGTTCTGGAGGCTGATATTGCCGGTGACCGGGAAGAAGTGCTGGAAGTCATCATCGACCCCGCGAAACTGCAAAGCTATCAAATCTCCAATTCCGAACTGGCAACGGCTATCGAATATAACAACAAGCTGGTGGCCGCGGGCTCCATGGACACGGGCAAGGGCCGTTTCTCCATCAAGGTTCCGGGCCTGTTCAAGACGGCAGCCGATGTCCTTAACATTCCCATCAAAGTGAATAACGACGGGGTAGTGACACTTCGCGACGTGACCGACATCCGCCGTACCTTCAAGGATGCCGACAGCTATGCGCGGCTGGATGGCAAACCCGCCATCGCGCTCGAAATCAAGAAGCGCCTTGGCGAAAATATTATCGACACGATCGAGGATGTAAAGAAGATCGTTCTCGCGGAAAAGACCGCGTGGCCGCAAGGTGTCGTCGTGACTTTCAGCCAGGACAAATCGGAAAACATCCGCTCCATGCTGAAGGATCTTCAGAATAATATCATCAGCGCCATCATCCTGGTGATGATCATCGTCATCAGTGCACTTGGCGTCCGGACGGCGGGGCTTGTCGGCCTGTCCATCCCGGGTTCCTTCCTGATTGGCATCCTCTATCTTTATATGTTTGGCTTCACCATCAATATCGTGGTTCTGTTCGGTCTGATCCTGGCGGTCGGCATGCTGGTGGACGGCGCGATCGTGGTGACCGAGTTCGCCGATCGCAAAATGGCTGAAGGGATCGACAAGCGCGAAGCCTACACCCTTGCGGCAAAACGCATGGCCTGGCCGATCATCGCGTCAACAGCAACGACGCTGGCCGTCTTCATGCCACTCCTCTTCTGGCCGGGTATTGTCGGCGAGTTCATGAAGTTCCTGCCCCTTACGCTCATCACGACGCTGACGGGCTCGCTTCTAATGGCGCTCATTTTCGTGCCGACCCTCGGCTCCGTTTTCGGGAGACCGGGCGCGGCGAATGCCAAGACCCTCGCGGCCCTCGCAGCGGCGGAAACCGGCAATATCACTGAGGTTGGCGGCTATACGGGGCGTTATGTGCGTGTTCTTTCGTTCTGCTTGCGTCATCCAGTCAAGATCGTCCTGATCGGCGTCGCAGCCCTGATCGGCGTGCAAACCTATTATGCCTTCCACGGCAATGGCGTCGAGTTCTTCCCCGAAGTTGAGCCCGAAGTCGGCCTTGTCTATGTGCATGCGCGCGGCAATATGTCGACGGATGAGAAGGACGCGCTGGTCAAGGAAGTGGAGCAGGAAGTTCTGAAACTCGATGACTTCAAATCCGTCTATTCGCGGACAGGATCGGCGGCGAAGGGACAGAATATATCGGCCGACGTGATCGGCACGATCCAGATGGAGTTCAAGGACTGGCTCGAGCGCCGCCCGGCATCCGAGGTGTTCGAGGATATCCGCAAGCGGACCGCGCATCTGAAGGGCATCGCGGTGGAAACGCGCCAGCCCGACGCGGGACCGCCGACGGGCAAGGATATCCAGATTCAGCTCTCTGCGCGCAATCCTGACCTGCTGCCTGCGGCCGTTGTCAAGATCCGTAACCATCTTGAAAACAGCGTGACCGACCTTGTCGATATTGAGGACAGCCGAGACATTCCGGGTATCGAATGGCAGGTCAAGGTGGACCGCGCGCAAGCGGGACGCTTCGGCGCTGATATCCTCTCGGTCGGCAAGACGATCCAGCTTGTCACCAACGGTATCAAGGTCGGCGAATACCGCCCCGATGACGCGACAGACGAAGTGGACATCCGCGCCCGCTATCCCGATAACAAGCGTAATCTGGACGAGCTTGACAACCTCCGGGTAATGACCAAGAACGGCATGGTACCACTTTCCAACTTCGTAACGCGCGACGCAAAGCAGAAGGTCGGCACTGTCAACCGGGTCGATGGCTATCGCGTCATGACGGTGAAGGCCAACGTCGCGGACGGCGTCAATGTCGACCAGAAAGTACAGGAAGTAGCCGCCTGGCTGCAAAGCCCCGACGGGCAGCTCAATCCCGGCGTTTCCTACAAGTTCAAGGGGAAGGATGAGGAGCAGAAGAAGGCGCAGGCTTTCCTCGGCAAGGCATTTCTTGTCGCCATGTTTATCATGGCCATCATTCTGGTTACCCAGTTCAACAGCTTTTATCAGGCCTTCCTGATCCTGACCGCCGTGATCATGTCAACGATCGGCGTCTTCGTCGGACTGATCCTGACGGGACAGCCCTTCGGCATCGTCATGACGGGCGTTGGCATCATCTCGCTTGCAGGCATCGTGGTGAACAACAATATCGTGCTGATCGATACCTACGATCATCTGCGAAAGCAGGGCATGGAAGCACGCGAAGCGATCTTAAGGACCGGCGCGCAGCGTCTCCGTCCCGTTATGCTGACCACTGTCACGACGATATGCGGTCTCCTGCCCATGACATTCCAGCTCAATATTGATTTCGTGAGCCGGGAAATCGTCCATGGCGCCCCTTCTTCGCAATGGTGGGTGCAGCTTTCGACGGCGGTCGCCTTCGGCCTCACCTTCGCGACGCTGCTGACACTCATCATGACCCCGGCGCTCCTGCTCCTCGGTGCTCGGACCGGCGAGGCACTGGAACGCCGCCGCATCCGTAAGGCCCAGAAAAAGGCCACGCGGAACGCAACGGCCCATCCGGCGGAATAAGATGGAAGGGAGCTTTGGCTCCCTTTCCTAGCATTTCAGAATAAATCAGGCTTCGCCGTCATCCTTAACGGAAGATAGCGGTTTTGTCTTTGCGGCCTTTTCATCCGCCGCTTTTGCCTCCGCTTTCCGGGCATCCTGCAGCTTCAGCCGCCGCTGGCTGGTGATCGCGAAGGGGATTGTCGCCATATAGACCACGGCGATGAGCGAGAGAAGCTGCCAGGGATAGCTTGCCAGCACCGCCGCAAGCCCGGCCACCAGTACCAGAAAGGGCATGATGAAACGACGGGAAATCCGCAGCCGCTTGATCGAGAAGGTCGGAATGCGGCTCGCCATCAGAAAGGCCATCATCAGAAGCCAGATGGCATTCAGGATCGGGGAGCGGAAAAATTCTGCGTCCGAATAGAAGCTGATCACCATAAAGAGAAGCGAGATAGATGCGCCCGCGGGCGCGGCGATGCCGGTAAAATAACGGGCTGCCCAGACAGGCTGCTCCTTGTCCAGCATGGAATTGAAGCGCGCGAGACGCAGGCCGCAACAGATGGTATAGACCAGCGCAATGATCCAGCCGGCTTTGGCAAGCCCTTCATTCAGGGTCCAGAGGAACATGACAAGGGCAGGCGCAACGCCGAAGCTGACGAAATCGGACAGGGAATCAAGTTCCGCGCCGAATTTTGACGTGCCTTTCAAAAGCCGCGCCATGCGTCCGTCTAGTCCATCGAGAATACCGGCGGCCAGAATGGCAATCACCGCCATTTCCCATTTCTCATCCAGGGCGAAGCGCACGGACGTAAGCCCCGCACAGAGCGCGAGGGTCGTCAGCATATTCGGGATCAGGGAGTTCAAGGGAAGCACCCGGAGCCGGTTGCGCCGTTGATCGTTCATTTAGCGGACCTCCACCTGCATCGGCGCATCATTCCTGCCTTCCAGATCGGCGATGAGCGTCTCTCCGCCAATCATGTTCTGCCCAAGGGAAACCAAGGGCTCCACCCCGTCGGGAAGATAGATATCGGTGCGGCTGCCGAAGCGGATCAGACCAAAGCGTTCGCCGGTGCGCACCTCCTGCCCGTCAGCGAGATAACAGACGATGCGGCGTGCGACGAGGCCGGCAATCTGCACGAAGATAATATCCTTGCCGCCATCACTCCGGACATGGACGGCATGGCGCTCGTTCTCCTCCGACGCCTTGTCGAGAGAGGCATTCAGAAACTTGCCGGGACGATAGACCTGACGAACGACGGTGCCGCCCA
>SBHH01000146.1 GCA_006226265.1 Alphaproteobacteria bacterium
TTTGGTCTCCGTGGGAGAGGATTTCAAGGAGCGGAAAATTCTTTTTGAAAAGGAGATAAAGGCTTTTCGTCTCGCCGGTCCGCGGGTTACATTAACCATACATGTAGAGGGCCGGTTGCCGGTTTACCGGGCGAGCCGGTCGGTCAGACGTAATTTTTTCAAAAGATAATGCACAATTTGTTGACGCTTCCAGATCGTTCATACAATATGTAGTGGTTGTCCGCGCTTCCCAACAAGCGGGACGTTCAATGAACGATAAAAACAGGCGGTGGCCTTCCTTGTCCCGTTTTCCCGGTAAGGATAGGGCCCCGACATGACAGAAAAATGGCACGTTGAACACCTGTTTTTGGCTGGCCGGGCACAACAGTAGACGCGAAGTACAGAAGGGGAAAAAGATGCTGGATACGGTCGATATGCTGACGGACATCGTTCAGGTTAAGGGCGGTGCCAAGGTTCACATAGATCACAGCCGTGACAAGTTCCTGACGGAATTTGGCATGGCGGTGCTGAAAGACCGCTATCTGCTGCCTGGCGAAAGTTTTCAGGACCTGTTTGGCCGGGTCGCCAGCGCCTATGGAGAGGGGGACGCCCATGCCCAGCGGATATATGAATATATCAGCAAGCTGTGGTTCATGCCCTCGACCCCCGTTCTGTCGAACGGCGGGTCGAGCCGGGGCCTGCCGATTTCCTGCTTCCTCAACGAATCAAATGACAGCCTGAAAGGCATCGTTGATCTCTGGACGGAGAATGTCTGGCTCGCCTCCAAGGGTGGCGGGATCGGCAGCTACTGGGGCAATCTCCGCTCCATCGGGGAGGGCGTCGGCGCGGTCGGCAAGACCTCCGGCGTCGTGCCTTTCATCCGTGTGATGGACAGTCTGACCCTTGCCATCAGCCAGGGCTCCCTCCGGCGCGGATCGGCGGCCGTCTATCTGCCCATTTCCCATCCGGAAGTGGAGGAGTTTATTGAAATTCGCCGTCCGACCGGCGGCGATCCGAACCGCAAGACGCCGAACCTGCATCACGGTATTCTCGTCTCCGACGCCTTCATGCGCGCGGTCGAGGAGGATGCGGAATGGGCGCTTACGAGCCCGCATGACAATACGGTTGTCCGCACGGTAAGCGCGCGCAGCCTGTGGATTCGCATCCTGACGGCGCGGGTCGAGACGGGCGAGCCCTATATCATCTTCAATGACCGCGTGAATTCCCAGATGCCGGAGCATCACAAGCTGGCGGGGCTTGAGGTCAAAACCTCCAACCTCTGTGCGGAGATCACGCTGCCGACCGGTATCGATCATCTGGGTAAGGAACGGACGGCCGTCTGCTGCCTCTCGTCCCTCAACCTCGAAAAATTCGACGACTGGCAGGGGCAGGAGGGCTTCATCGAAGACGTGATGCTGTTCCTCGACAATGTGCTGCAGGACTTCATCGACCGCGCGCCGGACGAGATGGAGCGCGCCAAATATGCCGCGATGCGCGAACGGAGCGTCGGCCTCGGCGTCATGGGCTTTCATTCCTATTTGCAGGCGAAGCGCGTGCCGCTGGAATCGGTCATGGCCAAGGTCTGGAACAAGCGGATTTTCACCCATATCCAGGACGGCGTGAACGCGGCTTCCAAATCCCTCGCGAAGCTTCGGGGCGCCTGCCCGGATGCAGCGGATTACGGGTTCGAGGAACGCTTCTCCAACAAGACGGCGATTGCGCCGACGGCCTCCATCTCCATCATCTGCGGCGGTGCAAGCCCGGGGATCGAGCCTGCCGCCGCCAACAGCTATACCCACAAGACGCTGTCGGGCTCCTTCAACGTGCGGAACCCGCATCTGAAGCGGCTTCTGGCCGAAAAGGGTCAGGATACCGAGGAAATCTGGAGCTCCATCACCGTGCGCGAAGGCTCGGTCCAGCATCTCGACTTCCTCGACGATCACGAGAAGGACGTGTTCAAGACGGCGTTCGAGCTGGATCAGCGCTGGATCGTCGAGCTTGCCGCCGACCGCACGCCGATGATCGACCAGTCGCAGTCCGTCAATATCTTCCTGCCCGCCGACGTGCATAAGCGCGACCTGCATCAGATCCATATGATGGCCTGGAAACAGGGCGTGAAAAGCCTCTATTACTGCCGCTCCAAATCCATGCAGCGCGCGGAAGTGGTGGCGACAAAGGAAGACTTGCCGAAGGAACTCCGCGAGCTTGCCGCCGGTCTTTCCGCCGGTCAAAAGGCCGCCATCGCCGCCGCCGGCGAGAGCACCGACTACGAAGAATGCCTGGCCTGCCAGTAAGGCCGGGCCCCCCTCCAACCGATTACGTCCGAAACGAATTCCCGCCATGTCCCTGCTCGATGCCAAGCCGGTTTACAAACCCTTCTCCTACCCCTGGTGTTACGATGCCTGGCTGATGCAGCAGCAGATCCACTGGCTGCCCGAGGAAGTGCCGCTCGCCGATGATGTGAAGGACTGGCACAATACTCTCTCGGAATCGGAGCGGCATTTGCTCACGCAGATTTTCCGTTTCTTCACCCAGTCGGATATCGAGGTCAACAACTGCTATATGCGCCACTACACCCGCGTCTTCAAACCGACCGAGGTGCAGATGATGCTCGCCGCCTTCTCGAATATGGAGACGGTGCATATCGCGGCCTATTCGCATTTGCTCGACACCATCGGCATGCCCGAAACGGAATATTCCGCCTTCCTCCATTACAAGGAGATGAAGGACAAATACGACTATATGCAGAAGTTCAATGTCGACAACAAGTCGGAGGTCGCGAAGACCCTCGCGGTGTTCGGCGGCTTTACCGAGGGGCTGCAACTCTTCGCGAGCTTCGCCATCCTCCTCAACTTCCCGCGGACGGGCAAGATGAAAGGGATGGGGCAGATCGTCACCTGGTCCGTCCGGGACGAGAGCCTGCATTGCAACTCGATCATCAAGCTTTTCAAAACCTTCATTTCGGAGAACCCGGAAGTCTGGACCGAGGATTTCTGCGAGGAGCTTTATACGGCCTGTCGCGAGATCGTCACCCATGAGGACGCCTTCATCGACCTCGCCTTCGGCACCGGCGATATCGAGGGACTGACGGCGGAGGAAATCAAGGCCTATATCCGCTACATCGCCGACCGCCGCCTGAAACAGCTCGGCCTCGATGAAATCTACCAGATCGAGAAAAACCCGCTCCCCTGGCTTGATTCCATCCTCAACGCCGTCGAACATACCAACTTCTTCGAGAACCGCGCGACGGAATATTCCAAAGCCGCCACAAAAGGGACCTGGGACGAGGCGTTTGCCTGAATAATGTTGTAATGATGAAGGCCTGGAAATATTCCGTCTCAAAAGGGTGCAGTGCCGGAAACATGCATGTATCGGCTGTTTAAGGACAGCTGGTGGACTTTTCCCTGAAACCAGGGTTCCTTCGCTCTATATCAAATCCCATGTGTGAATTGTGGCAGGATATCTGATGCTTGAGGGGGCGATGGCTGTCTGGTTTTTGTTGACCGCTCTCAGTGTGATTTTCGTTGTCTGGGATTCCCTCTTCAACGGGGTGACAGGCTGGGTACAGCGATGGGCCTGGATCCTGGTTACTTTCTATGGCGGTCCGGAAAACCTTTTTCGCCGAGACAGTCTCGATGAATTTCGTGATGGCGGGCACGATTGCCTTTCCCATCAACTACTGGATGGTTGCGAAGCATCTGAAGCATGGCTGCATGACGCTGCCCGGGGCGGATAAGCCGGAGGAGGGGAGCATGGACGATGTACCCGACACGGGTGCGGGCGGCGACGATGCCATGGATATGGAAATGAAAACGCTTCCCCTTGGACAGCAGCTTTTCTGGATCGGTTTTTCTTTCGTGGTTTTCTTCGCCTGCTGTTTGCTTGCCTCGCTCTGGGTGCCGATCAAATTCCAGGGCCGCTCCGGTCTGTCCGCCAGACGATCAGGCTGCCGCCAAGTGAAATGACAGAGGCACCGAGCATCAGCGCGAAAAGGGCAGGAGCGCCCGTCTCCTCCGTCACCACGGCGCCGGTGAGGGAGGTGAGCACCGCGCCGCCGCCGACGGTCAGCGCGCCGGCAAGACCGAGGGCGGAGCCGGAAAGTTCCGGATTGACCGAAAGCGCGCCCGCATTCGCCCCCGGAATGGTAAGGCCGTTGCCCACCCCGACCATTAAGGCCGTTCCGAACAGGATATAGGGATCCAGATATCCGGTGAGGACGGCGATCAATCCCGCAAGCACGCCCGCGGCCGAGACGATCCGGCCCAGCAATATGAAAACGAAAAGCGGAAAACGCGCATTGAACCGACCCGAAAGAAAACTCCCCGTGATATAGCCCGCCGTACTGACGCCAAGGCCGACGCCCAGCTCCGCCGGGGTGAGGTCGAGGAAATGCCCGGCGATGAGCGGCGCGCCTGCGATGAAGATGTAAAAGCCGCCGGTCGAAAAGGCCATGGCAAGCGCATAGCCCCAGTAGGGCAGGGATTTGAGAAGTTCGGGATAGCTTCTGAGCTGAGCGCCGAAACCGTCCGCGCGCTGCGTCTTTGTCTCGCCGAGGTCAATCCAGCAAAGAAGAAGCGCAATGGCCCCCAGAAGGGCGTAGAGCCAGAAAACCGCGCGCCAGCCAAGCAGTGCATCAAGGCCGCCGCCCGCAACCGGCGCCAGCATCGGCGCGATCGCCATCGCCATGGCCATGAAGCCGATGCGGCTTGCCGCCTCGCGGGACTCGTGGCGGTCACGCACAATGGCAAGTGACAGGCCCCATCCGCCGATGATGATCCCCTGGCCGATCCGGGCCGTGAGGAAAAGGCCAAAATTTCCGGCAAGCGCGCAAGTTATCGAGGCCAGAGTAAAAAGGCAGAGAGTGACTAGCATCACCGGTCGCCGTCCAAAGAAATCGGACAAGGGGCCCAGAACGAGCATCAGGATGGCCGTTGCCGCAAGATAACCTGCGATGGCGAGGGTCATCAGGCTGTATTCCACACCGAAATTCTCTGCCATATGGGGGAGCGAGGGAAGGAACATATTGAGCGTCAGGGTCGTGAGCGCCGTAAAGAAGACGAGGGTGGCCAGATGCGGCGGCGTCTTTGCGGCGAAGGGCAGGGCGGGTTTCGGTTCATCGGGGCGGGATATTGTCATCGGGTTGTCTTCTCGCTGCTTTCAGGCACAAAAAAGCCCCCGGATTGATTAATCGGGGGGCGCATGGGCGTTTGTTCGCGGATTGCCTTACGGCACCATGCGCATCGAACCCATCACGATGACCAGCGGTCTTATGTCGAAATCCCGGCTCATGAGACAAGGCTAGGCGCGTCGGCACGGCCTGTCAAGGATTTGCCCTGGCGTTCACGCAGGCCTTCCCGATCCCGGCATCGTCTTTCAATTTGGTGAGAAGTATCTGACAGACGGAGCGGCCGCAAAATAAATGCAACGGCCGTCACAGTGCCGGAGTTTTCATATTGTTTTCGCTAGCGACCCTCTGTAGTAGGCGCTATGCTTTCAAATAACGGAATATACAAGGGTGTAGCGGTGAGCGAACCTGGGATGCAACGGCGTTTGGCCGCGATCATGGCGGTGGATGTTGTCGGCTACAGCAAGATGATGGGAGCCGACGAGACTCGCACTCATACGCTGCTCAGCAAGTTCTGGCGAGAGGAATTCCGTCCGGTCATCATCTATCACAGGGGCAGGGTCGTCAAAATGCTGGGCGATGGTGCGCTTGTCGAATTTGCAACCGCCGTTGATGCGGTGACCGCCGCGATCGCCCTTCAGGAAACGCGGGCGCGCCATAATTCGGAAAAAGGATCCAATCCCGCTATTACCTTCCGCATCGGCATCAATCTTGGCGATATCATGATGGAGGAGGGCGATGTTTTCGGCCGGGACGTTAATATCGCCGCCCGGATGGAGCGAAGCGCGCCGGAGGGCGGTATCCTGATCTCCGACAGCGTCTATACCCAGATTGTCGACAAGATTGGCAGCGGCTTTCGTGATGCGGGGCGCCAGACCTTCAAGAATATCGATCGACCCGTTCAATGCTGGAGCTGGCGGGTTGGCGCAGGATCGGCAAAGGGCGAATGTGAACCGGTATCGGCAAAGATCACCCAGAAAATCAATTTCTGCCGCTCACACGACGGGGTGGAGATCGTTTATGCGACCGCCGGTTCCGGGCCGCCTTTGGTACGTGCGCCGCATTGGATGAGC
>SBHH01000058.1 GCA_006226265.1 Alphaproteobacteria bacterium
CCACCGGCAAGATGCATGCGCGCGGCCCCGTCGGGGTCGAGCAACTGACCAGTTTCAAATATGTCGTCAAGGGATCCGGCCAGACCCGGCCCTGATCGAACAATACAGATGCCGGCACTTAAAATCGGATTGCTGGGGGGATCGTTCAATCCCGCCCATGACGGACACCGCCATATCAGCCTGACGGCATTGCGTTTGCTCGGCCTTGATCAGGTCTGGTGGCTCGTCTCGCCGCAGAACCCCTTGAAACCGGCGGATGGCATGGCGGATTTCGAGGCGCGCATCGCCTCGGCCCGGCGCATCGCGCGGCATCCCAAAATCCGTATTTCCGATTTTGAAAAGAAGATCGGCACGGCCCGCACGGCGGAGACATTGGCCTCGCTCAACGTGACTTATCCGCAACATCGGTTTGTCTGGCTGATGGGGGCGGATAACCTCGTCCAGTTCCCGAAATGGCACCGCTTCGAAGCCATCATGAAGGAGGTACCGATCGCCGTCTTCAACCGGCCCGGATATACCTATAAGGCATTGAATGGCAAGGTTGCGACCCGCTACCGGAACAACCGTATCAGGAGCGGCGCGAGCGGCAAATCCCTCCGTCAGCTTGCGACCCTTGCCCCCCCGGCCTGGGCCTTCATTCCCGAAACGGTGCATAAACTCAGCAGTACCGCAATAAGAAATTATCGTGACACTTCAGGAAATGCTTGCCCTTGACTTAAAAAATTCCCAAATTAGTGGGGTAAGGAAGTGATTTGATCACCTGTATGGAGAATAATTGAACTCTATTATGAAAGCTGACAGAGCTGTAGTTGCTAATCTCCGCGATCTCGTCGAAGAAATACTGCATGACGACAAAGCGGAAGAACTCGTTTCCATCGACCTTGCCGGAAAAACCTCCTTCGCAGATTATATGATTATTGCCAATGGCCGTTCGTCACGTCAGGTGACGGCGATGGCGGATCATTTGAAAACGCGTATCAAGGAGGCGGGTTTCGGTTCCGTTCGTGTCGAAGGACAGACCAGCGGGGACTGGATTCTGGTGGATGCCGGCGATGTTGTCGTCCATCTGTTCCGCCCGGAAGTTCGGAATTTCTATAACCTGGAGAAAATCTGGGCGCCGGATATTCCGATGGAAATGATCAGCTAGCCACCCGCACCTGCGGGGCGACGGCTGAAAGGAGAGCGGCATGCGCCTGACGATTGCCAGTGTCGGCAAATTCCGGGGCGGACCGCTGGAGGCGCTTTATGCGGAATATGCCTCCCGCCTTTCCTGGCCACTTGACCTGAAAGAGGTGGAGGAAAAACGCCCCCTGAAAGGCGAGAAGCGGAAAAGCCGCGAAGCAGAACTCCTGATGAATGCCGTTCCCACCGGCGCGACGGTGATTGCCCTCGATGAAGGTGGCCGGGAGATGAGCAGCCCAGATTTCGCCGCCCTGCTCGGCCGCTATGCGGATGACGGGGTCCAGAACCTCGCCTTCCTGATCGGCGGGGCGGACGGCCATAGCGAACAAACCCTGAAATCAGCAGACCGCCTTCTTTCCCTTGGCGCCATGACCTGGCCGCATCTGATGGTTCGGGGTCTGCTGGCGGAACAGCTTTACCGCGCGGCCTCGATCCTCGCGAATCACCCCTATCATCGGGCGTGATAATAATGGAATATTAAACTCATCGGTACTATAAAGGCCCAATGATGACCCGTTCAGACACAGCAACACCCCGTCCTGTCCTGCTTTGCATTCTCGACGGCTGGGGTCAGGGAGAGGCGGATGGCGACAATGCCATCTCGGCCGCCAACACGCCGAACTGGGACCGGATGCTCGCGACCCGGCCGAAA
Organism: Alphaproteobacteria bacterium; assembly: GCA_006226265.1. Lineage (GTDB taxonomy): Bacteria > Pseudomonadota > Alphaproteobacteria > Sneathiellales > Sneathiellaceae > Sneathiella. The sequence continues at coordinate 1,835 of SBHH01000058.1, forward strand.
AGCCTCTTGGGCACCTCCGGCGCCGATGTCGGCCTGCCGGACGGGCAGATGGGCAATTCGGAAGTCGGCCATATGACCATCGGTAGCGGCCGCGTCATCCTGCAGGACCTGCCGCGCATCAATCATGAGATTGCAACCGGCGTCCTTGCTAAAAATCCCGAACTTATCGATCTGATCGCGAAACTGAAGAAAAGCGGTGGCGCCTGCCATATTGCCGGGCTTTTATCGCCGGGCGGCGTGCATTCGCATCAGGATCATATGATCGCCCTCGCGCGCCTTCTGGAGGCAGCAGGCATTCCTGTCCGCCTGCATGGCTTCATGGATGGCCGCGATACGCCGCCCACAAGCGGTGCGGAATTTGTGAAGACAGTCGCAGATGCCCTTGCGTCCCTAAAGGATGCTGAAATCTCGACCCTTTGCGGGCGTTATTTCGCCATGGACCGGGACACCAACTGGGAACGGGTGGAATTGGCCTATAATGCAATCTTCAAGGCGAAGGGGGTTCGCTTCACCGATCCGGTGGAGACGGTCAAGGCGGCCTACGAGAAGGATGAGACGGACGAATTTCTGAAGCCCCGCATTCTGGAAGGCTTTGACGGCGTGAAGGATGGCGATGGGTTCATTATGGCGAATTTCCGCGCCGACCGCGCGCGCGAACTTCTGATCGCCATGACAGATCCGGCGTTCGACGGCTTCGATCGGGGCGAACAGCCCGCTCTCGCTGCCCTTAAGGGCATGGTGGAATATTCAAGCGCGCTCGCGAAAACCGTGCCGGCCCTGTTCCCGCCGGTGGAGGTTGCCAATACCCTGGGCGAAGTCGTCGCCAAAGCGGGCCGCAAGCAGCTCCGCATCGCCGAGACCGAGAAATATGCCCATGTCACCTTCTTTCTGAACGGTGGCGAGGAAAGCGTCTATGACGGGGAGGAACGCATTCTCGTTCCCAGCCCGAAGGTCGCGACATATGACCTGAAGCCGGAAATGTCGGCCCCGGAAGTGAAGGAAAAGCTGATTGAAGCGATCAAGTCCGACAGGTTCGACCTGATCGTCGTCAATTTCGCCAATCCGGATATGGTTGGCCATACCGGCGTGATGAGCGCGGCGGTAAAGGCCGTTGAGATCATCGATGGCTGCATCGGGGAGCTTGCCGAAGCGATTGAGGCCGCCCATGGCATGATGCTGATCACCGCCGATCACGGCAATATCGAGATGATGCGCGATCCCGAAACCCATGCGCCGCATACGGCCCATACCACCAATCTGGTGCCGCTCGTCCTTGCGGCGGGGGAAGGCGTGACGGCGCTTCATAACGGAACGCTTGCCGATCTCGCGCCGACGGTGCTCAGCATGATGGGCCTCTCCGTGCCATCCGAAATGACCGGCGCCAATCTGGCCGAGCGGGGAGAGGATCTGGAAAAGAATCGTGCTGCGTCCTGAGTTCATTCCTCCATTAAGGCGCCGGAAATTCGCGCCCCTCGTTCTCGCCACCGCCGGGCTTTGCCTGATCGGCCTGCGGGGCACCTATGCCGGAACGCCGGATGATGATCTCAGGAAACTTCGCGCAGAACTTGCGGCCTCGGCCAGCCGTCAGGAGAATTTCTCAACAGAGCTCGATAACCTCAGCGACGAGATCAAGGCGATCAAGCAGAAGCTGGTGGTGGCCGGGCGCGGCCTGACCGGTCTCGACCAGCGGCTTGTCGATGTGGACCAGAAGCTTCAGGAAATCCATGAGGTCGAGCAGGAAACCCTCGACGATCTTTCAAACCGGAATTCCGAACTTGCCAATACCCTTTCCGCGCTCGTCAATCTCTCGCGCCAGCCGGAAGGCACCCTGATCGGCAATCCGGCGGGGCTGGTCGACAGCCTGCGGGCCTCCGCCCTTCTGCAATCCATCCTGCCGAAACTGAAGGAGGATGCGAATCATCTTTCGCGTCAGCTGGAAACGCTCGCAAGCCTTCGCAAGCAGTATGCGGCGCAGCAGGCGGAAGACAAATCCCTGCGCGAGCAGCGGCTGTCGGAGCAGAATGAGCTTGATCAGCTCTTGCTGGCAAAAAAGACGGCGCAAGAAAAAATCACCCAAGCCAGCAAATCAGAAGAAGTGCGAAACGACAAGCTGACCGCCGATGTCCGCGACCTGACCGCCCTCATTGACCGGCTGGAGGTGGAAAAGGCACGCGAGAAGGCAGAACGCGAAGCCCGCCTCGCCCGCGAGATCGCCGCACGCGAAGAGGCGAAGCGTGAGGCGAAAGAAAAGGCAAAGGCCCTGGCCGAAGCGGCGAAATCCGTGCCGGTTCCGCATGCAGCACCTAAAGAAACACGGACCGCCGCCCTCGCACCGCGCCTGACCCTTCCAAGCGCCCATCATTTTGCCAACGCCAAGGGAACATTGCCCTTGCCCGTCGGCGGTCATATTATTGCCGGATTTAACGAGGCACAATCAGCCAGTGAAAAACAGGGTATCGTGATCGAATCGCGAGCCAACGCTGCGGTTATTTCACCGTTTGACGGACAGATAGCCTTTGCCGGACCGTTCCGTCATTACGGTCTTCTGGTGATTATCGACCATGGCGACGGCTATCACACATTGCTCGCCGGGCTCGGATCAATTGACGGCACCGTGGGTCAATTGCTGCTGGCGGGTGAGCCTGTCGGCCAGATGAAAAGCGGTGGCAATGAAAAACCGAAACTCTATATGGAACTAAGAAACAACGGATCGCCGATTAACCCCGTCCCCTGGTTAGCGGCATCCAACAGAAAGGTCAGCGGATAATGAGGAATTTTGTAACGGGTACTTTGGCCGTGGCGGTAGTTGCCTTGTCTATCGCCGTGATTACCACGCCGAGAGAGCAAGTCGAAGCAAGTTCGGAGACTTATCGCCAATTGAATCTGTTCGGAGACGTATTCGCAAAAATCCGCGAGGATTATGTCGAGCCGGTGGATGACCAGAAGCTGATCGAAGCCGCCATTAACGGTATGCTAAGTTCGCTCGATCCGCATTCAAGTTATCTCAACCCGAAAAACTATGACGGCATGAAGGTTCAGACCCGCGGCAAGTTCGGTGGACTCGGGATCGAGGTTACGATGGAAAACGGGCTGATCAAGGTGGTTTCCCCCATCGATGACACGCCCGCCGCCAAAGCCGGCGTCAAGGCAGGCGACTATATCACCCATCTGGACGGAGAGCCGGTTCTCGGCCTGACCCTCGCCGAGGCGGTGGAGAAGATGCGAGGTCTCGTTGACACTGACATTGATCTCACGATCCGTCGCAAAGGGGAAAAGGATCCGATTGATGTCAAGCTGACCCGCGCCATCATCACGGTCCAGTCGGTCCGTGGCCATCTTGAAGATGGCGATATTCTCTATGTTCGTATCTCCAGCTTTACCGAGCAGACGGACAAGGGACTTCGGAAAGTCGTCGACAAGCTGAAATCCGATGCAGGCGATGACTACAAGGGGTTGATTATCGACCTTCGCAATAATCCGGGCGGATTGCTTGATCAGGCAATTGCGGTCGCTGACGATTTCCTGGAAAAAGGCGAGATTGTCTCGACCCGTGGCCGTCATCCGGAGGATGCGCAGCGCTACAATGCCAAAGCTGGCGACATCATCAACGGCAAGCCGATTATCGTCATGATCAATGGTGGCTCGGCCAGCGCCTCGGAAATCGTCTCCGGTGCTCTGCAGGATCATGGCCGCGCCGTCATTCTTGGCACGCGCAGCTTCGGCAAGGGCTCGGTCCAGACCATCGTTCCGCTGCAGGGCAACGGCGCGATGCGGATGACCACGGCCCGCTATTACACGCCGTCCGGCTCCTCCATCCAGGCGAAGGGCATTACACCCGATATTGAAGTGGAACAGGCAAAGCTGGAAGTCATGAAGCCGCTCAGCAACCGCTCGGAAGCGGATCTTCGCAATCATCTTATCAATGATGAGGATCCGGATGCGGATAAAAAGGGTGTAGAAGATACTGAAAGCAAGGCGGAAAACCTTGACTATCAGCTGCTTCGGGCAAAGGATTTGCTGAAAGGCGTCTGGTTGTTTGCCAAGAAGGACGCCAAGCAGTGATTTGACGCATCCTGAAACCGGGACCGGCGGGCACGCCACCTGCTGGATCCCGATTTCCCGAAAAGGCCAGGTATTGTGCGAAGCGTAAATAAAAGTCGTGTGCCGGAGCCCAAGCCCCAGAACAAGATTTCCTTCTTGTTTGTCGCCTGCTTTTTGATCGTTCTTGCGGCCGTCGGCATCAGTGCCTGGATTTATCTTGAAAACAACCGCGCGCCGCATCTGTCGAAAGTGA
>SBHH01000207.1 GCA_006226265.1 Alphaproteobacteria bacterium
CGAAAACCGTCAGAAGCGCAATACCGACAACATAAATGTTGTGCACTTTCAGGATTTTCCTGAGCGAGTTTCCCCATATGAAGCGTCTGTTTCCCTGCATCGCCCGTTCCGCTTCCGCCGTCAATTTGATGGACCATCCGGGATATTGAGCCCGATCTCGTGATAATATTTCAGCGCCCCCGGATGGAGCGGAACGCTCATGGAATCGAAGGCGGTTTCAAGGGAAATCTGCTTTAGCTTGGGATGCGATCCCGGCTTTGCAATCTCCGGAAGCAACTGCCAGAAACTCCTGGTAATGGCATAGATCTTTTTCGGATCCTCATCTTTACGGACAACCCAGAGTGCCGCAACGCCAAGCGTTTTGATCTCCCCAATCCCCTTGTAACTGCCCGCAGGAATTACCTGGCGCGAAAAGAAACTGTTGTCATGGATGATCTGATCAACAACCGACCCCTCGATATTGATAAGGGTGATCAGGTCTTCATCGGCAAGCGCGACGATAGCCTTGGACGGGCTGCCGGCGACAATGAAAAAGGCATCGAGGCTGCCGGCGCGCATTTTCTTCATGGCGGCCGCGGGTTTTACATATTGCGCCTTCATGTCCTTCTCGTCGATGCCGAAGGCGTTGAGAATGATGCGTGCATCGACCAATGTGCCGGACCCCGGATCGTCGAGCGAAACACGCTTGCCCACCAGATCATAGATCGAGCGGATACCGGACCCCTTACGCGCCACAAGATGGATATTTTCCATATACAGGCTGGCGATGGCGGCCACATCCTCGTAATTCCCGAGTTTGCTGAAAATACCCGACCCGGTCGTTGCCCAATAGGCCACATCGGACTGCGAAAAGCCGCTTTCAACCTTTCGGTGGTGGATGTCCTCGATATTGGCAACAGACCCGTTGGAGGTCTGCGGAATCGCAAGAAGGCCCGGCACGCCACAACCGTAGCGGCCGCAATCCTGTTTGCGGCCGGGATTAGAAATGGCCTCTGCAATGGCTTGCCCAACCGGATAATAGGTGCCGCTCGTACCGCCGGTACCGATGCGGAAAATCTCGGGCGATCCTGCCTCGGCGGCAACAGCCATTGAAAGCCCTGCAATCAGGGCCAGAATACCGAATAGAAAGCTCTTCCGCATGCCCTGCTCCACCTCCATGCGCCAACATCCTTTTTGCCTCCGGCAAATAGCTGCGGAGACAAGTTCTGAAAGGAGTAGCACCGCCTTAGTTAACAGCGGGTAAACAACCGCCATTTTCCGGTTAAAAACGGACAGTTCCATGAGAAGCGGGCATTGTGCCCCACAGGAAAATGGTGCTATCGTGTTTACGCGGCAAGCCCAGCCCGCAGAAAATCACCAGATCGAAGTCAAACCATGCCGGATGCTCAAGAGACAGAGAGGCTGAATATCGAATATCTGCCGCGCCTGACCGTGCCGGATGCTCCCCGCTATTTCGAGCATGCCGCGACCCGATCTGAGCTGGCACGGGAGGAACTTACCTGCCATCTCGATTTGCCATACGGCTCCGGCGATCTCATGACCCTCGATGTTTTCCCCGCTGCCACAAAAAACGCGCCCGTTTTCATCTTCATTCACGGCGGATACTGGCGCGCGCTTTCGAAAAGCTTTTATAGCGAGGTTGCGAAGCCCTTCGTCGCTGCGGGCGCAACTGTGGTGCTGCCCGACTATGATCTTTGCCCCAAGGTCACCATCACCCAGATCGTCGCCGAGATACGCCAAAGCCTTCGCTGGATTTATGAAAATATCGGCGACTATAACGGCAATCGGCACGCGCTTTATCTCTCCGGCCATTCGGCGGGCGGGCATCTGACCGGCATGATGATGACAACGGACTGGGAGGCGGAGGGACTGCCCGGCGACCTCTTAAAAGGCGCGGCGCCGTTAAGTGGTCTCTTTGATATCGAGCCGCATCGCCATACGGATTTGCAGACCGATCTCCGCCTGACAGCGGAGGAAGCCGCCGCCAACAGCCCGCAAAATCTCGACCTTACCGTCGATTGCCCGGTTCTTTGCGCCGTCGGCGGGGGGGAGAGCGGCTCCTTCCACCGCCAGTCCCGCGACTTCGCCGATAAATGCCGCGCGGCCGGTCTCACATGCGATCTTTATGAGACCGGCGCCGACAATCATTTCGACATTACTGACCGGCTCAATAACGCGGCCGACCCCCTGACCCAAGCCCTTCTCTCGATGATGGAGCTAACCTGATGCATGCCTCGCTGATCCTCCTGTCCGTGTTCGGAATTTTCATTCCCGCCCTGATGCTGCCGGGACCGGATTTTATCGGCGTGGTTCGCTCCTCCATGACCGGGGGGACGAAATCGGGGCTCTTCACCACACTCGGCGTCTCCATCGGCCTTCTCATGTATGCGAGTTTAAGCCTCCTGGGTCTCTCCGCCATTCTCGTGCAATATGAATGGCTTGCCTGGGGGGTCAGGGCTCTGGGCGCGGGGTACCTCATTTATCTCGGCCTTCGCCTGCTTTTTTCGAAGGCGGCCCGGATCGAGCTTGAAGAAGGCAAAGGGGCCCGCACAAGCTCGACGAAAAACCCCTTCCTTTTCGGCTTTCTCGTCACCCTCACCAACCCGAAGGCCATGGTGCTTTTTACCAGCGTTTTCGCGACCGCCGTCACCGCCGAGACGCCAACCTGGCTCCTCTTCCTTATGATTGCGCTGGTCTTTTTAAGCGCCCTTCTCTGGTATTCGATCGTCAGCCTCTTCATGTCCTCGAAGCCCGTCATGCGCCGCTTTGAAAAGGCCAGCCAGATTATCGAGCGCACCGCCGGCGCCTGCTTCATCCTGATCGGCGGCAAACTCCTCACCGACGCCCGCAACCCGTTCAGCACATGAATTGCTTAATCCGCAAGGAACGATCCGACGATACAGCCTCAATTCAAAATTTGGTGGCGGCAGCTTTCGGGCAGCCGGAAGAAGCGGAACTTGTCGGCAAATTACGTCGGGATGGTGATCTTTGTCTTTCGCTGATAGCGGAACAAGGCGGTCAGATAATCGGCCATATTGCGCTTTCGCGCCTTAAATCACCGGCAAAGGCCGTGGCGCTAGCCCCCGTATCTGTTCATCCGGAACAGCAGGGCCTTGGCATTGGCGGTAAGCTGATAAACGAAGCCATCTCCCATGCCCTCGAAGACGGCGAAACACTCATCTTCGTCCTTGGCGATCCCGGTTACTACACCCGTTTCGGTTTTACAACCGGCGCGGCTGAACCTTTCGACTGCATATACGCCGGACCCTATTTCATGGCCAAGCCCCTTACAGCATCTGCGACAGCCCCTGCGCCTGTCATCTATCCGGATGCATTTGAAGGGTTGGAATAGCTATGAGCCGCCGTATACGTTTTGGGCTATAGCGTCTCCTTCCCCCTACATCTTCGCAATTTGCCGGTCGTGCCATTTTGAGAGGAACAAGAGCGCGCAAATCGCGCCCACGAGGGCCATGGCCATGTCTTTCTGGGTGTCCCAGATATCGCCTTGTGTTGCGAGGAAGGCGTCGGCATTGGTGCCCGAAAGGACGGCGACGGTCCATTCGATCAGTTCGTAAAAGGCGCTGAAGGCGAGGCAGACGGAAAGGATGAGATAAATCCGCCATTTGGGCTTGGTGACGATCTCAAGGCGGATCATCAATTCCCGCGCGATGATGGCGGGGACGAAGCCTTGCGCGAAATGACCGAGCCGGTCGAAATTGTTCCGCTCGAACCCGAAAAAGGGCTTGATCCAGTCAAAGAGCGGCACCTCGGCATAGGTATAATGCCCGCCCACCATCAGGATAAAGCAATGCGGGAGGATGAGGACGTAAAGGAGCGGTGTTAAAGGGAATTTCGCCCGCGTTGCAATGAGGATCGCGAGGCCGATAAGTGCCGGCGCCACCTCCAGTATCCAGGTGAAATAGTCCTTGGGATGGATCGCTGACCAAAGGAGCACGGCCGCATAAAGAAGCACCCAGAGTATCGGCCAGATTTTACGCATCGCGGCTCCCCCCTTTTAAGCCTGAACGTTCGGCAGGCCTTTCAGTTCCACCACATTGCCCTCCGGGTCGGTGATGTAAAAGGACGGCCCGTCCCCTTCCGCGCCGTAGCGCTGTTTCACTTCCCCCGCATCGATGCCTTTCGAGGCGAGATAAGAGGTAATCTCCGCCGCATCGAAAGGCGCGATGGCGAGGCAGAGGTGATCGAGGTTGCGCGCCTCCAACCCCGGTGCTGCACCGCCCATGCGACCGAGCTCCCCCGTCACCGGCACAAGATCGATGAGGGACGACCCGGCGCGAAGCTGGTAAAGGCCGATTTCTTCCTGCGTCCGTTCAACGCTGCAGCCCAGCACATCGCGGTAAAAGCCCATCATCGCCTCCAGGTTCTTCACCCGCAAAACGAGATGATCGATATGCCTAATTTTAAACATGCGATTACCTCCGGCAGACTAAATTAAAATAATTCAATATTACAGGTTTTCTCTTTAACACCAAACTGTTAGGCTCATCGAAAAACAGACAGGATGAGGTATAGTAACATGTTTTCCGAAAAAGATCTGATCGGCAGCTGGACGCTTCTAAGCTGGCAGGGCTTCAAAAACGGCACACCTGCGGGCTTCCCGATGGGGGAGGATGCGCAGGGCCAGATCATCTATTCGGCGGAGGGACGGATGTCCGGCTTTCTCATGCGCGCCGATTTTGCGCGTGCGACGCGCGGCACGCCTGCCCAGTATAACACCAGCCTCGCCTACGGCGGCACCTTCCGTGTCGAGGGGGATGAGGTAATCCACGACGTGATCTATGCGACCATTCCGCATTGGATCGGCACGCCGCTGGTCCGCAAAATCGAGCGGAAGGGCAAAAACATCCTCCTTAAAACGGCGCCGGAAACCTCGAACTCCGGTGCGGTGCATGAACATCTCCTGCTCTGGCAGCGGGTCGGCGGATAGCCGCTCCCCTTACCGGCCTTTCCAGTCGGGCGAGCGCTTCTCGGCGAAGGCGCGCGGGCCTTCCATCGTGTCTTCGGCGGCCCGCCAGGTCTTGAAGGCAGGAAGCTCTGCCTGACCTTTCAACGCGGCCTCCAGCGACGGCGCATCAAGGCCTTTCATCACCACTTCCTTGGAGGCGCGGATCGCAAGCGGCGCGCCTTTCAGGATTTTCGCGCACCAGCGGTCAATGGCCGCCTCAAGCGCATCCTTCGCGACCACTTCATTGACGAGGCCCAAGACCTCCGCCTCCCCTGCCGTGATGCTGTCGGAGGTGAGGATCAGGCCCATCGCCTTTTTAAGGCCGATCTGGCGTGAAAGCCGGTGCAACCCGCCGCCGATGGCGATGGCGCCGACCAGCGGTTCGGGAAGGCCGAAGCGGGCATTTTCCGTCGCAATGATCAGATCGCAGGCGAGCGCGATTTCGAACCCGCCGCCAAGCGCCACACCGTTCACCGCCGCAATCACCGGCTTGTCGAGATCGAACCGCTCGATCAGGCCCGCATAGCCGTTAGCGGGATATTCATGGCGCTTTTTCCCGTCGCTTTTCGCAATGGCTTTAAGGTCGCTGCCCGCGCAGAAGGCCCGCTCCCCCCGCCCGGTAAGGACGCAGATATACTGATCATTGTCGGCCGCGAAGGCATCAAGGGCCGCCTGCATTTCCGCATGCATTTCCTTGTTGATGGCGTTCATCACTTCCGGTCGTTCGAACGTGATGCGGGTGACGTGATTATGGGTTGTGACGGAGATAAATTCGTAAGTCATGGAAGGCTCCCTCTTGCGGGTCATGCGCGGGCCCGTTCTTGTTATATATGAGCATCATAACAAGCGGGCCCGCGCAACGCCTAACAAAAAAGCCTCAGTTCTTGATTTTCCAGCTCCCGTCCACCTGACGGCAGGCGGTGCCATAGGTCGTCTGGACCTTGCCGTTGATGTCGGACTGAGCGGTATATTCCCGGCAATATTCCCCGCTCGACTGCTGATAAATGCGCTTCGGCGTTACTTCATATTCGGCGCCGTTCCGGGGATTGTTCCAGGTGATATTCTGTCCCGTCTCGGCCTGTTCCAACGCCTGGCCGATGCAGTTCTGGTCCACTTC
>SBHH01000251.1 GCA_006226265.1 Alphaproteobacteria bacterium
GCCTCACGACCGTTTCCAACCATGACAACTTCATATTCCGCATTTGAAAGATAGGCTTCCAGTACGCGCTGATTGACGGCATTATCTTCAGCGACCAAAATATAGGGACCGTTCCGCCGTTCACCATCGGGTTCATCCTGTTCGATGGCATTGAGCGTATTTTTAACGGTTTTCAACCGTTCATTCGAACTCTCACTCAGGACACGCATTATTGTGTCCATAAGGCGGGCCGCCCGGATTGGTTTCGTCACCCATGCCGCATATCGTTCAGCACATTCCTCATCCGGTTGTTTTTCGACATCAATAGAGGACAACATTACACAGATCAGGCTTTTGAAGCGCTCATCCTGTTGAATGCGCTTTGTGAGTTCGTCGCCATTTTCTTCCGGCATATGATAGTCCGTCAGCAACAAGTCAAACATGGTGTCGTGCATATGCGACTGTTCCAGCGCCGTGAATGCCTCACGCGCTGACGCTACGATCGTAGCCTGGATTCCTTTCCCCGCGAGAAGTTCCTGCAGAAGCCGCCGATTGACATAATTGTCGTCCACAGCGAGAACACGAAGGCCGTCGAAGACGCTGGGTTCGGCGACGACTAAGGCCGATACGCTATCGTCCACGGGCAAGTGCAGTTTCACCCAGAACGTCGAGCCCTTTTCCAGAACGCTGCGTACTCCGATTGAACCGTTCATAAGTTCGACGAGTTCCTTCGATATGGCCAGCCCCAATCCCGTTCCTTCATAGCGCCGCGAGCGCGACCCGTCAGCCTGTTCAAACTTTTCAAAGATATGTTCGATCTGTTCTTCTGCAATGCCGATACCGGTATCTTCCACCTCAATCAGGAAGGAAACACCCTCAGCGTCTCTCTCACCTTCCACATTTACGAAAACATGCCCATATTTTGTGAACTTGACCGCATTGCCGATCAGATTAGTCAGTATCTGCCGTATCCGCCCCTCGTCAGCGATAACCCCTTCGGGAAGGGACGGCGAATAACGCACAATGAGTTCCATATCCTGTGCGGATGCGCGCGCCTGCATGGTTGCGACAACTTCTTCGACCATGCGGCGCAAACTGAAGCACGAGGGACTAAGCTTCATCTTGCCGGCGTCCAGCTTTGAAAAATCGAGTATGTCGTTCAATACGGTCATGAGGCCATTTGCGGACGACAAAACGAGTTGGGCGTATTCTTGCTGACTTGCGTCAAGGTCGGTATTCATCAGCACTTCCGTCATGCCGATAATACCGTTCATCGGTGTACGAATTTCGTGGCTCATATTGGCCAGAAAGTCTGACTTCGACTTCGCAGACGCCTCGGCCCGGATGAGCGCCGCTTCAAGCTGAGCGTTCAATGCTTTCAGCTTGTCCGCGTCCTTAGCCTTTTGATGGACGAGCCGATTGTCGAATGCAAGAACGACCAGACCAACAAGGAACATTGCGGCCGAAACGGCAACGACGCCAACCGTCACTGTCGTCTTCTCGATAATCAAAGCCGATGTATTCGTCATGATCGTCGGTACGACGGTCAAGGCGGTCATTCCTGTGAAATGCAATAAAATGATCGCCAGCATAAGAAAAACCGGTGCCACCGCCTTGAGCGCCCCGTCCTTCTCACGGCAAAGCGCCCAGAACATAGCTGTGCTGAACAGAATCGAAAAGACGACAGATGCAGTGACATAAATTGCATCCCAACTCAACGTCGCGCCAACACCATAGGCCGCCATGCCGACATAATGGAGAGCGGAGATGGCGGCCCCCAGAAAAAGGCCCCCGACAGCAAAGCGATTGCGTTGATCCGAATACAACATGATCGAATAGGCGACGGCGGAAAGCGCCACACCGACAAACCCTGAAGTCAGCGTCAGAAGTCCATCAATTCCCCGCTCGATCTGATATTCATAAGCCAGCATAGCGATGAAATGCGTCGCCCAGACACCGGCACCCGTCATGATGGACGTGCCGCAAAGCCAACTCCATTTTCTGAACCCGTCGCTCGTTTGCGCGCGGCGAAACATCGCCGTTGCTTCGAAACTAATCAACGCACATACAAGAGCCGCAACGAGAACGAGCCGCCAGTCATGCTGGATGGCAATACAACCTACTACTTTAAACATACGCAGCTTTCGGGAGGAATAGTCATAGATTTATGCCGTGGTTAGCCTTCAATCCTTAATATTGTTTTAATTCCCAATTACAAATGTGTTCTGACAATCGTCATCTGTCGGAAGTGAGCCCGGGGAAGTTGAAGACGGCTGACTTAAAATCCATACTATTCTTAGCGGCGCTCTGTGCGGTGCGGATGAAAAAACGGATCGACGGATTGAATGCACGAGTTTTCTATATCGACGAGAACTGAAAATCGACGCACCGGTGGTCCGTTACCATTCCTGGACACCATTGTTCTTTAAAATTACCAACTCCGGTTTAATGCCCTTCGCCCGCTTCAACAGAAGAGATTGCTGGCTTGACCAAGGGAAGGAGCAGGAATGCCAGCAGAAAAACCCCCGCCATTGCCAGATGCAAATCATTGAAGGCAATCATGCTGGATTCCCGCGTCACCATATTCGTGATGGTTGTAAGGGCCGCCCCGTCCGGATCGCTGATCCCCATGGAACCGTAGCGCCCGGCAAGCGTTGCGAGGCTATGCTGAAAGGCCGGGTTTGCCGGATTTATATGCTCCGCCAGATGTGCAAAATGCAGATCCATCCGATCGTCGAGCAGCGTATTGATGCCCGCAAGACCGATGGCACCGCCCAAATTCCGGGTGAGGTTGAAAAGACCGGAGGCGTTCTTGATCTTGTCCGGTGGCAAGGTCCCAAGCGCGAGGTTCGTGATCGGCAGCATACAGAACATCAGGGCGAAGCCGCGCACAGCCTGCGGGAGCAAAAGATCCCCAAAGGAAACCTGGCTGTTCTGGAAGCCGTTAAGGCCGACCCCCGCCGCGAATAACAACAACCCCATACCGAGCAACGTCCGCGGCGACACCACCTGCATTAGACGGCCCGCGATGGGAGCTGAAAGGAACTGGCACGCGCCGGTAACCGCCATGATCACGCCAATCTGCAGACTGTCGAAGCCTCGCACGCGCCCCAGCAGCAGCGGCAGGATATAGACGGAGCCATAAAGCCCGATACCAAGGGTAAAGGAATAGAGGCAGCCAAGCGCGAAGTTCCGGTCCTTGAAGGTATCCAGATAGACAATGGGTCTCTCAAACCGGAACATGCGCCAGAAAAAGAGAATGCCAGACGCGGTACAGATGACGGTCCCGATAATAATCGAGGTTTCGTCGAACCAGTCGTCCTTTGGCCCTTCATCCAGGACATATTCGAGGCTGCCGAGAAATGTCGCCATGGCGATCAGCCCATAGATATCAAAGCCCCGGAGGAGGGATTTATCCCCGCGATCGATATCAAGCGTGATCGCAACAACGATCGCGACAAGAAAGCCGGGCCCCACATTGATCAGAAAGAGCCAGTGCCAGGAAAAATACTGCGTGAGAAACCCGCCAAGGGTCGGTCCGACAGTAGGTGCCATCGTCGCAATCAGCCCGATCAGAATACTCGCCGTCGGCTGCTTCGACTTCGGGAAAATCATATAGGTCGAGGCGAAGACGGTCGGGATCATTGCGCCGCCCAGAAACCCTTGCGCGGCGCGAAACCAGATCATAGAATCAATGGACCAGGCCAACGCGCTTGCCACGCTCATAACGGTGAAGCCGAGTGCGGAAAGGACAAAAAGCCAGCGCGTCGACATCAGTCGCGAGAGGAACCCCGACAAGGGGATCATGACGACTTCCGCAATCAGATAGGACGTCTGAACCCAGCCGATCTCATCGGGGCTTGCGGAAAGCCCCGCCTGAATATTCTCAAGCGAACTTGCGACAATCTGGATGTCGAGGATCGCCATGAACATTCCGACAACCATGGCAAGCCAGCCGGTAAAGCGGACAGCGCTGATTTTCTCTTCCGTTTCCGGTATAATGGCGGCTGCCGAACCGGCCCCTGTTTCAGCTATAGCGGTGCGCGACATCGGCTTACCTGCCAAGACCCTAGTTCTTTTGCGCGACGAGTTGCGAAAGGCCTGCGCCCGCCGTTTGGGTCGAACCATCCGTGCCCCGGACATCCACATCCACGACGACCGAAAGCCCCGGGCGCAGTGCCTTTACCAGGTCGCTATCCAGAATTTTGAGCCGAACCGGAACTCGCTGCGTGATCTTGGTGAAGTTACCGGTTGCATTTTCTGGCGGCAGCAGACTGAATTCCGCGCCGGTCGCAGGCGAGAAACTGTCAACCATCGCCTCGAACTTATGATCGGGGAATGCGTCAATTTCAATATTCGCCCGCTGACCGGGCGCGATATGGGAAATCTGGGTTTCCTTGAAATTAGCCACCACATAGATATCGGGAAGCGGCACCAGAACCAGCAACTGCTGACCGGGCTGTACGAAGGCCCCCATCTGTACCGAGCGGTTGCCGATCACCCCATCGAACGGAGCCCGCACTTCGGTGTCTTCAAGCGCCTGTTCGGCAAGGTCACGATTGGCGGCAGCCTGCTTGACAGCGCTATCTGCTTCCAGACGCTGCGCCTTCAGAACGGAGAGACGGCCTTTTTCGACGGCAAGGGTTGCCTTCGCCGCCGTCAGCTGCGCATTGGCCTTTTCCTGATCTGCGGCGGCATAGTCAAATCTCTGGCGGCTGGCGGCGCCTTTTTTCATCAGGTCCTTGTAGCGCGCATAATCTTCTTTCGCGCGCGTGACTTCGACTTCCGCGATCTCTTTTTGCGCGACGGCCTGATCAATAGCCGCCCGCTGCAATGAGACCTGCTCATCCATCGTCACAAGGGCCGCCTTGCTTCCCTCCAACACCGCGTTGGCGCGATCGAGCTCTGCCTTGTATGTGTCGCTGTCGATTTTCAGCAGCACATCCCCTATATGCACCCGCCGGTTCTCATCCGCGAGAAGGGTTGAGACATATCCGGACACCTTGGAGGAAATCGCCACCTGGTCGGATTGAAGATAGGCATTATCCGTTGTCTCGTGATAACGCCCCTCCGTGTACCAATAATAGCCATAATAGGCACTGCCACCGATCAGGCAGAGTCCAACGACAGGAAAAATAATTTTCTTGAAATTCATGATATAACTCGCGAATGGGTATTGATCAGTACCGTCGGGTAATTTATGGTACCCGCCAATACCAACGTCAAGAAAAAAGCTTTGGGAATGTGATGACCGATACGGCAAATCTGGATCAAAAAGCACTTTTGCGAAAAGAAGCCCTGATTCAGGTGGCCCGCCGCCTGTTCGCGGAGCATGGTCTTGCAGGAACCACTCTTGAGATGATCACGTCGGAAGTCGGGGGGTCGCGCCGTACGATTTATGAGCTGTTCGGCAACAAGGACGGTGTCTTCGAAGCCGTTGTCCGCGACTGCACCCAAAGGGCGCTTTCCATCATTCACAGCATCGATGTCTCCAACCGGCCGATCCGCGAAGCCCTGATCGAGTTCGGCATCAACCTGATGTCTTTCCTGACATCGGAAGATACCGTCCGCCAGCTTCGCCTGTTTATCAGTGAAGTGCCCCGCTTCCCCCAACTCGGCAGATTTTTTTATGAAAACGGGTTGATGGCGGGGCGGCTGATCCTGAAAGACTATCTGCAGCACCAGATGGATGAAGGCGTCCTTGCCAGGGCCGATCCGGAACAGGCAGCCCTGTTCCTCGTCAGCCTGATCAAGGCCGATTATGACATGCGTCAAATGACTCATGTAGGTTGGGAACCGGGAGAAGAACTCCTCAGAAAGCATGTTATTGACGCCGTGGATCTGTTCCTGCACGGTTATGCGGTAAAAGCATAGGCCTCCTCCTGGCCGAAGACGCCATACTCGTTTTGTCCAACGACTCGGGTTGTAAGGTATGAAGCCTGAGAAGAGTGCTATCCCAGCCCATGCCCTATCCACCCCGAATTGGTATGCATAAATTCGTCCGCTTCCAAAACCCTCGGCTCGAACTTAACAGCACTCATAAACCGTAAGCAAAAAGCGCCGCCGTTGCTCTGTTAC
>SBHH01000180.1 GCA_006226265.1 Alphaproteobacteria bacterium
TTCGCCGGTTGATCGACCGCGCCGGAAGTATCATCAACGGCCATATTTCACGCGAGAGCCGGACGGAGAGTGGACACGCCTTCAATCAGGAAAGCATCGATGCATTGTTTAACTGAAAGAAGGAGATATTCCGCCCTTCACTCGGGGCTTGTGTCATTCCCGATTTTTTTCGCCTTCCTTGTGCCGCTGCCTGCGCCGGCAGTTGCAAGCACTACAAAAGCCTGTCTTGCGACATGGAAGGAACCCGTGATCAATGTAGAGGCACGGCATGCCAGGCCCCGCATCATTCACCAGAATTCTTCTCAGCAGATCGAGCAGATTGCCACAAAAAGCGGGTTTGCAAAATCAGAGCGGCACCTGCATCTTCTGGGGCTCACCAATTCCATGATCGGTCCGCGCCTCAGCATCACGACGAGAATGCGGGAGATTTCGAAGGGACAGTTGTGTCTCCGTCTCAATACGGTGAATTTTTCCTTTGGCGCGCATAAGACCGATATTTATATAGAGCGGAAATATCACCGGTCCTCCTGCGCTTACAGAACAATCCTTGCGCATGAACGCGAACATGTCGCGATCAACGACCAGGTTATTTCCGACTTCATGCCGGTGCTGAAGAACGAGTTGAAAGCGCATGCCAATTCCATCCTGCCGCGCCTCACCCGGAATCCGGATACTGCCGGAAAATCCATGGTCAATCGCCTGCTTCTGGAAATGAAGCCGGTGATTGACAAGTTTCGGAAAAAGCGGGAAGCGGCGAACGATGTAATCGATACGGATCAGGCCTACGCGAATACGCAGAAAAAGTGCAAAGATTGGTAAAAATTTGCGCTACTCCTTCGGGAAAAATTAAGATTTTCCTGATTTAATCAACAAATCCGAAAGGCATATTGACGCGCTGAAAATTCACGCCGAGCGAACAGAGAACTGCCATGATCATTGCCGAAGATATCAAGAAAATGTTGCGGGCACTCGATGTCGATATCGACCAAAAAAAAGGCGACCCGGCGGAACAGCGTCGCTTTCGCCGCTCCAAGGTTCACTGGCCGGCAACCATCCGGGCGGAACGTGGCCATGCCTGCCTCCATGAGGAGGAGCGCGAGGTAACAGGGATTATCAAGGATGTTTCTGCTAATGGTGCGCGCATTGACGTCGATGGTCTGTTTTTCGAGAAGAACAACCTGCTTTTGAAGATCCCCGATCTCGGTGCGGTCCGCTGTGATCTGGTCTGGCGGCGCGGCAACAAGATCGGCCTTCAGTTCTCTGAAGATCCGGAAATGATCAAGGAAAAGCTTCAGCAGATTCTACCGGGAATTGACGATCCTGTTTCCTGATGTCAAATCCTGCGTACCACAGTGCAACGGTTCTTTTGTTCGATCCAGAGCCGGCAATGCGCCAGAATACGCGCAGTGGCCTGTTGAATTTCGGCTTCGGCGAAGTCGTTGCGACCACGGAACCGGGCGAGTTTTTTGACAAGGCGGCAAGCGGCGAGTTCGATCTCATTCTTGCCGAAACGATTGCGCCGGGCGGCAATACCCTTAAAGTTATTCGTGATATCCGCCAGCATGCAGTCGGTAAAAATCCTTTTGTGAATGTGATCCTGTCGCTTTGGAAGGCGACGCCCGAAATCGTTGGAGAGGTTATCAATTCCGGGGCTGATGATGTTATTTCCCGGCCTATGTCCCGCAATCAGATTTTTCTCCGCATCGGGCGTCTTGTCGAAGCACGCAAGCCCTTTATCGTAACGGCCGACTATATTGGTCCCGACCGGCGGCAACTCGGCCGTGGAGTTGGCGGCGCCCCGGCCATGATCGTGCCGAATTCACTGCGGGCGAAGGTTGAGAACCGGCCGGAATATGAGGCGACTCCAGAGGCGGTCGCGCTTGCTATGGCGGTGATCAACAACCGCAAGATTTCCATTTACACGGAGCAGATACTGCGTCTTGCAGCAGCTGTGCAGCTTCTGTCGGGGAATGACGGAGCGCCGGGCGACTGGCGTCGGGCGGCTGCTCTGCTGGCCGGGATGAACCGGCAACTCATGCAACGTGTGCAGGGAACAGAACTGGGCCATGTGACGTCTCTTTGCGAGGGTCTTGAAAATCTGATTCGAACCTTTGAGCGGTCAAACGGCGCAACCCGCGATCAGGACAAGGAATTGCTGGAACAAATTCCGCTCGCCATTCACAAGGCATGTATGGAAGCACAAAAATCTGCTGCGCTTGCCTTCGATATTCGTAACATTTCTGCCCAAATCGGAAGAGCGGAGGAGCAGATCGGCCCGGGTTCCGATCCCTTCCTTTCAAAGCGGCGCAAGATGGGCTAGAAGAAACTTTGAATCTGGGATTTTAGCCCCTATTTAGTATAAGGGTATGTGGAGGTTCGGCATGGCGGGCGCGGTTGCGGGGAATTCAAACAGGCTAACGAAACGGTCTTTTCTACTTTTGTCCGCTGCAATATCCCTCATTTGTCTCAGTCCGGTCAAGTTTACTGCTGCCCAGGATATTACCTTTTTCCGGATCGGTACCGGCTCCACCTCGGGCACCTATTATCCCATCGGCACATTGATAGCCTCGATCATTTCCAACCCTCCCGGCAGCCGCGCCTGCGAGGATGGCGGCTCCTGCGGTGTGCAGGGCCTGATTGCTGCGGCCCAGACGACACGCGGCTCCATTGACAACATAAGGAGGGTCATGAACGGCAGTCTGGAAACCGGGCTTGCCCAATCCGATATTGTTCAGGCCGCCTATAGCGGCACCGGCGTCTTCAAGGGTAAGAAGCCGAAATCAAAGCTTCGTGTTATCGCCAATCTCTATCCGGAAGATGTACATCTGATCGTCCGCCGGGGCGCCGGAATCTCCAGTATAAAAGATCTCAAGGGGAAACGTGTCTCCTTCGATCTTCCGGGGTCCGGTACGCGGGTGAACGCCGAAGAAATTCTGGCCGCCCTGGGGTTTTCCGGAAAGGACATCAAGGCTGTTGCCGTAAATGCGGATAAGGCGGTGGCGCTCATGCTGGATGACGAGCTGGATGCTTTCTTCTTTGTCGCGGGCTATCCGGTCGCGGCCGTCTCGGAGCTTGCCCGGGCCGGCAAAATCGATCTGCTGCCGCTTGGCGGCGACTGGGTGAAAAAATTCGTCGCGCATCATAAATATTACTCATTAAGCGAAATTCCCGACGAAACCTATCCTGGGATCAAGCGGGTATCGACCCTTGCCGTCAGCACCCAATGGATTGTCAACGCAGATATGGACGAAGACCTCGTTTATGAAGTAACCCGCGCCCTCTGGCACCCGCGCAACCGCCAACTGCTCGATCATGGCCATGTCAAGGGCAAGAAAATTCGCCTTGAAACGGCTCTGGAAGGTGTGTCCACTCCTCTTCATCCGGGTGCGGAGCGCTATTATCGCGAAAAAGGACTCATCGAGAAATAATCGACATTGTCGAACTGCTGTCTTTTTTCTCTCCGTGGCTAAATGCAGCCGCTATTTAAATCCGGTTGTTCCGCTGATATGGCTTTGTTATTGTCGCGAAAACCGGAGGAGAGACGCATGATTCCCTATGTCGTGACGGCCGCGAAAGACGACATCCGCCCTATTTTTGTTGTTGAAAAAGATATGGTTTCGGGCTGGCTCGAAAGCCGGTCAGCGGCAGAACAGCGCTGGATCGCGGATCAGAATTTCAAGGCGGAGGACGGGCGTCATATCCTGCTGCCGGGATCGGACGGCGGCGTTTCCGCCATTTTGTTTGTCCGGGGGAGGGACTGGGATATCTGGTCGCTCGCCGGTTTGCCCTCCAGCCTGCCGAAAGGCACTTACCGGATTGAAGGCGATCTCGATGCGGCGGCGGCAACGGATGTGGTCGCGGGCTGGTCTCTTGGCACCTATGCTTTCGATCGCTACAAAAAGGACGAAACGGAATATGCTTCCCTTGTGATGCCTTCTGGCGCGGATGAGGCTGCGGCCCTTCGCACCGTGCGGGCCCTCACGCTGGTCCGCGATCTCATCAATATTCCGGCGGGGGATTTGGGCCCCGCCGCGCTTGAGGATGCCACCTCTCAGGTGGCCGGGGAATATGAAGCGGAGCAGGTCAATATCGTCGGCGATGATCTCCTTACCTATCATTTTCCGATGGTGCATGCAGTGGGCCGCGCGTCGGATCAGAAACCCCGCCTCGTTGACATGATCTGGGGCGATAAAAAGGCGCCGAAAGTCACCCTCGTCGGCAAGGGCGTCTGCTTCGATACCGGCGGTCTCGACATCAAGTCGGCGGCAGGCATGATCCTGATGAAGAAGGATATGGGCGGTGCGGCCAACGTGCTTGGCCTCGCGCAGATGATCATGGATGCGAACTTGCCTGTGCGCCTCCGGGTGCTGATTCCGGCGGTTGAAAACGCCATTTCCGGCAACGCCTTCCGGCCAAGCGATATTTTGAAAAGCCGGAGCGGCAAGACGGTCGAGATCGGTAATACCGATGCGGAAGGCCGCCTGATCCTCGCCGATGCACTGACTGCCGCGGATGAGGAAGAACCGGATCTGCTGATCGATATGGCGACGCTGACCGGTGCGGCGCGCGTGGCCGTCGGAACCGAGCTTTCGGCCACCTTCACCGACGATAACGATCTCTATGCCGCACTTGAAGCCCACGGAAAGGCGGTAAAAGACGCCGTCTGGCGGATGCCGCTCTGGGATGATTATCGCCATATGCTGGATAGCAAAATCGCCGATATCAACAACACTTCTTCAGGCGGATATGCCGGCGCAATTACTGCCGCACTTTTCCTTAAAGAGTTCGTGAAGAAGGCGAAAAGCTGGGTGCATTTCGACATCATGGGCTATAATACGCGAAGCCGTCCGGGACGCCCCGTGGGTGGAGAGGCCTTCGCCATCCGCGCTTTGTTCGCTGTGATCAAGGAACGTTACGGAAACTGACGCGCCTTCGCCCATTATTGTTCTGCGAGCGCGAGCTTAATTCCGAAGGCGGCAAAGGTGCCCGCAATTCCTCTCTGCATCCAGATAAAAATGCGGGGCCGCCTTTGCAGCATCTCCCCGATTTTTGAGGCAAACAGCCCGTAGATCACGAAAACCAGAAACGTCACGCCCATGAAAACGGCGCCGAGGCTCGCGATCAGGGCGGAGGGATGTGGAGCATCGGCCGGAATGAACTGCGGCAGGAAAGCCAGAAAAAACACCGTCAGCTTCGGGTTTAGCACATTAAGGAGAATGGCTTTTCGGGTAATTTCCGCATAGTTCCGGTTGGGCGCGGTTTTCTGGATCGGCAGGCTTCCCGACTGGCGCAGTGTCTGCCAGGCGAGATACATCAGATAGAGAACGCCCGCATATTTCAAAATCTGGAAGGCAAGCGCGCTTGTATGCAGAAGCGCCGCGAGGCCAAAGATACAGGCGAGGACGCTCGGCAGGATCGCCAGGGTGCAGCCGAAGGCGGCAACAATGCTCGCTTTCGGTCCGCTCGACAGTCCGACCGATAGGGTATAAATCGCGCCGATGCCGGGGGCGAGCACGACAATGAGTGTTGTCATCAGAAATTCAAAACTCATTGCCGTTCCTCCTTGAGATAAGATCAGTAGCCTTTTTCGACATCCACCGCGTTCAGGAGCGGCTCCCCTTTTTCGGTGCGGATGATGTTTTCGGCAACCAGCTTGGCGACGCTTGCCGGGTCGGAAATGCTGGCGACATGGGGTGTGATGCGGATGCGGGAATGATCCCAGAAAGGATGACCTTCGGGCAGCGGCTCGCTATGGAAGACATCGAGGGTTGCGCCCATCAGGTGCCCGCTGTCGAGGGCCGGGATCAGGTCTGCCTCCACCAGATGCGGCCCGCGGCCCGCATTGATGATGCTGGCGCCTTCGGGCAGCTTAGCAAACAAATCCTTGTTGAGAATGCCGGTCGTCGTCGCCGTCAGGGGCAAGAGGCAGACGAGGATTTCGGTGCGCGCGAGGAAGGCATCGAGCTGGTCCTCGCCGAAAAAACTTTCCACTCCCTCGATCTTTTTTTTGGACCGGCTCCAGCCTGCAAC
>SBHH01000320.1 GCA_006226265.1 Alphaproteobacteria bacterium
GATTTCGTTGTTATCGGCGGGCAGGTGGGACTTGCCGGGCATTTGACGGTCGGGACAGGTGCCCAGATATCCGCAAAATCCGGCGTGATTTCCAACGTGCCCGCAGGAGAGATCTATGCCGGATTCCCGGCCCGTCCGCGCAAGCAGTTTTTTCGGCAAATGGCCGTTTTAAGTAAGCTCACAAAAGGCAGGGGGTCTGCAAAATGACTGAAAGCACTTCTCCGGAGGCGGTGGATTCCGTAGAGATTCTGGAAATCATGAAAATGATACCGCACCGGTATCCCTTGTTGCTTGTAGATCGGCTGATTGATGTCGTGCCGGGTGTTTCGGCCACAGGGATCAAGAATGTCACGATGAACGAGCCACAGTTCCAGGGCCACTTTCCGGATCGTCCCATCATGCCGGGGGTGATGATCGTGGAATCCATGGCGCAGACGGCGGGCGTTCTGGTCATCAAAACCCTGGGTGCAGAGGAGGAGGGCAAGCATGTCCTGTTCATGTCCATCGATAATGCACGGTTCCGCAAACCCGTAACGCCGGGCGATACCATGCATGTTAATGTGACGGTGAAGCAGCAGAGGGGCGCCGTCTGGCGCTTCTCTGGCATTGTTAATGTCGATGGCAAGAAGGTCGCCGAGGCCGATTTCTCCGCCATGATCGTCGATTGATGGGGTAACCGGCTGTAACATAGCTTGATTTGTGATGCCGCACGTTCCTTGTTAGCTATAGCGCGGCGAGTATAAGTATTTTCACGAAATGGCGGGATGCCGAATGGCCGAAATTCATCCGACTGCGATCATCGAAGAGGGCGCGGAAGTTGCTTCCGGGGCGCATGTCGGCCCCTATTGCGTTGTGGGTAAGCATGCTAAGCTTGCTGCCGGCGTCATGCTGAAAGCCCATGTCGTGGTGGATGGTGCGACGACAATTGGCGCAGGCACGACCATTTTCCCCTTTGCCTCTGTGGGCACGCCGCCACAGGATTTGAAATATAGCGGAGAGGATTCCCGCCTTGTGATCGGTGAGAATTGCAATATCCGCGAGCATGTCACCATCAACCCCGGCACCGCAGGCGGCGGTATGGTGACCGAGATCGGTAACAACTGTCTTTTGATGGTCGGCGCCCATGTTGCCCATGACTGCCGGATCGGCAGCAACGTTATTCTGGTGAATAACGCGACGCTCGGTGGTCATGTTACGCTGGAGGATTTTGTCATTATCGGCGGCCTTTCCGCCGTGCATCAGTTCGTCCGCATCGGCGCCCATGCCATGATCGGCGGCGCTTCGGGGATCGAGACGGATATCATTCCTTTTGGCTCCGCGACCGGTAACCGCGCCATTCTGAACGGCCTCAATCTTACCGGCATGAAACGGCGCGGATTTGCCCGCGACGATATACATGCGCTTCGGAATACCTACAAGTTTCTGTTTGCAGAAGAAGGCACTTTTGCGGAACGGGTGCGCGAAGTCCCGGCCGAATATGCAGACTTCCCGTCGGTCAAGGCGGTCCTTCAATTCCTGAGTGAAGAAACGAAGCGTGGCATTTGCCAGCCAAAATAACGGCGGGGGCCGGATCGGCATTATCGCGGGCAGCGGCCGTCTGCCGCTCGCCCTTGCCCTGACCCTTCAATCTAATGGCGGTACGCCCTACCTCATGCTGGTGGAGGGAGAGGCGGACCCGGTGGATTACGCGGGCTTTCCTCATGAAATCATTCCCATCACCAAGGTCGGACGCTTCCTGAAGGCTCTGGCGCGCGAAAATTGCCAATCTGTCACCCTCGCTGGCCCCGTTCACCGGCCCGACTTTAAAAACATCCTGCCTGATGTTGAGGGGATGAAACTGCTCGCGCGCCTGACCCGCGCATCGAGAAAGGGCGATGACGGTCTGATGCGCACTATTGCCGCCTTCCTGCAGGAAAAAGGCTTTACCGTCGTTGGCGCCCATGAACTGGCGAGCGATCTGCTTGCGCCGCTCGGCGCCTTCGGAAAACATGAACCGGGGGAGAATGACAAGGCCGATATCACCACAGGCATTCATATCGTGAAGGAGATCGGCAGGCTCGATATCGGGCAGGCGGCGATCATTCGCGAAGGCTATGTGCTGGCGGTCGAGGCAGCGGAAGGCACGGACGGCCTTCTCAAACGATCCCGCGAATTCGCTTGGGGGCATCCGGCGGGAGTACTTGTGAAACTTTCCAAACCTCAGCAGGATCTTCGCTCCGACATGCCGACGATCGGACGGGACACGGTGCAGGCCGCAAAAGAAGCGGGCCTCAAAGGCATCGCGGTTGAGGGCGGCAAAACCCTCGTCCTCGATCTGAAAGAAGTGGTAAGAGAGGCCGATGCCGCCGGGCTTTTCATTGTCGGCGTCGAGACGGACGGCAAGAGCGAATGAGCGACGCGGCACCCTATCGCATCTTCCTCATTGCGGGTGAACCTTCCGGTGATGCGCTTGGCGCAAAGATGATGCAGGGGTTGAAACTGACATCCTCTCGCTCGGTCGAGTTTTTTGGCGTTGGTGGCCCATTGATGGAAGCGGAGGGCCTTTTCTCTCTCTTTCCGATGGAGGAGTTGACAGTCATGGGCCTTTTTGAGGTTCTGCCGAAGCTTCCCCTTCTTCTTCGCCGGATACGGGAGACGGCAGAGGCCGCACAGAACTTTGCTCCCGATATCCTGATCACCATCGATGCGCCGGATTTCAGCTTTCGCGTTGCGAAAAAGCTGACGAATGTGGCCTTTCCGAAAGTCCATTATGTGGCCCCGTCGGTCTGGGCCTGGCGGCCGGGACGGGCGCAAAAGATCGCCCCGCTCTATGATCATCTGCTGACCCTTCTGCCGTTTGAACCGCCCTATTTCGAAAAGGTCGGTCTTCCCGCGACGTTTATCGGCCATTCGGTCGTCGAGACCGGCGCGGACAAGGGGGAGGGGGCAAAATTCAGGCAGACCCATGATATCGGGACGGAGGAGAAGCTTCTGATGCTGCTTCCCGGCAGCCGGCGGGGAGAGGTCGCGCGCCATTTGCCCCTGTTCGAGGAGACGGTGCGCCGCCTCAAATCCGAGATGGGCGATGTCCGTCTTGTCGTCCCGGTCATCGGCCGGGCGGCGGAGATGGTGAGGGAGGCCATGAAAAGCTGGGAGGTCGAACCGGTTATTGTGACGGGAGAGGTGGCAAAGTTCGATGCCATGGCGGCCGCGGACGTGGCGCTGGCGGCCTCCGGTACCGTCGGGCTGGAACTCGCCCTTGCCGAACTTCCGACCGTCATTGCCTACCGGATGAATGCGCTTACGGCCTGGATTGCGCGGCGGATCGTAAAGCTCGACTACGTCAATCTCGTCAATATCCTGATGAAGCGCGAAGTGGTGCCGGAATTCCTGCTGGAGAACTGCAGGCCGGAAAATCTTGCCCGCGCAACCCTCGACTTATTCCGCTCAGAGGAAAAACGCGGGGGGCAGATTGCGGACTTTCGCCATGCCATGGTACTGTTGGGCAAGGGCGCGGCCGTGCCGGGTGTCCGGGCGGCAGAGGTAATTCTTGAAATCCTGCAAAGAAAGACATCACTGTGAGTGAAGAAAACACAAGCAATTTCAGAATGTTGCACACGATGATCCGGGTTCATGACCTGGACGCGTCGATCAAGTTCTATTGCGACAATTTGGATATGAAGCTGCTCCGGAAGACCGATTTCCCGAGCGGTAAATTCACCCTGGCCTTCGTCGGTTATGGCGATGAAAAAGAAAATACGGTGATCGAGCTGACCCATAACTGGGATCAGGAAGAGCCTTATGATCTGGGCTCCGGCTTCGGTCATCTTGCACTCGGTGTTCCGGATATCTACGGCACTTGCGAGAAGCTGGAAGCCGAAGGTGTAAAAATTCCGCGTCCGCCGGGACCGATGAAGCATGGCGGCTCTGTCATTGCCTTTATCGAGGATCCGGACGGTTACAAGATAGAGCTGATCGAAAAATCCATGTAGGGCAATTGGCGGGGCGGAATTTACGCGCCGCCGAAATACCAGACGGCCGCAAAAAAGCCCACCACCAGAAGGGGTAGGCCGAAAAACGCCAGTTTTCTCAAACGATAGCCAAGCGGTGCCTGATTATCGTTTGCTGCACGTAAATAGAGTTTGCGCGAATTCGCAGCTCCTTCGGAGTGACCCGAAGGAGCCTTTTTCAGATGTGTGAGTTGCGACCCTGGCACGCGCTTATCGCTTGTCGAGCGGCACATAGGGCCGCTGCGTCGCCCCGGTGTAGAGCTGCCGCGGACGGCCGATCTTCTGCGAAGGATCTTCCATCATTTCGTTCCACTGGGCGACCCAGCCGACGGTCCGGGCAACGGCGAACAGCACGGTGAACATGCTGGTCGGGAAGCCGAGTGCCTGCAAGATGATGCCGGAGTAGAAATCGACGTTCGGGAACAACTTCTTCTCGATGAAGTAAGGATCCTCAAGCGCAATCTTTTCAAGCTCCATGGCCAGTTTCAGCATCGGCTCATCCTTGATGCCAAGCTCGTCCAGAACCTCATAGCAGGTCTGCTGCATGACTTTGGCGCGCGGGTCGTAGTTCTTGTAGACCCGATGGCCGAAGCCCATCAGACGGAACGGATCGTTCTTGTCCTTCGCCTTGGCGATATATTCCTGAACCCGGTCGACAGAACCGATCTGATTCAGCATGGTGAGGACGGCTTCGTTTGCGCCGCCATGCGCCGGGCCCCAGAGGCAGGCGATACCGGCCGCGATGCAGGCGAACGGATTGGCGCCGGAGGATCCGGCAAGACGCACCGTCGAGGTGGAGGCGTTCTGCTCATGATCCGCATGGAGGATGAAAATCCGGTCCATGGCCCGGGCAATCGTCGGCGACAGCTTGTAGCGTTCTGCGGGCACGCTAAAGGTCATATGCAGGAAGTTTTCTGCATATGACATATCGTTCGACGGATAGATGAACGGCTGACCAACCGAATATTTATAGGCCATGGCTGCAATCGTCGGCATCTTGGCAATCAGGCGGTAGCTTGCGATCATCCGCTGCATCGGGTCGGTTATATCCGTGCTGTCGTGATAGAAGGCGGATAGGGCACCGACCACGCCAACCATGACGGCCATCGGATGGGCGTCGCGGCGGAAACCGCGGTAAAACTGGGTCAGTTGCTCATGCAGCATGGTGTGATAGGTGATGTCGTTGGTGAATTTCGCCTTTTCATTGGAATTAGGTAATTCACCTTTCAGGAGCAGGTAGCAGACTTCCATGAAATCGCTATGCTCTGCCAGTTCTTCAATCTTATAGCCGCGATGCATCAGAATACCCGCATCCCCGTCGATATAGGTGATGGCGGATTCGCAGGACGCAGTTGAGGTGAAGCCCGGGTCGAACGTGAAGTGACCCGTCTCCGCGTAGAGTTTGCGAACGTCAATGACCGAGGGCCCGGTGCTTCCTGCGATCAGCGGAAGGTCCGTGGCTTTGCTATCTTCGGTCAGTTTGACGTTACCGGTGACTGTGGAGCTGCTCATCTATTTGTATTCCCTTTATACCTGAGGCACGAACATGCCGATAAGGATTGGTATAATTCCAATCAGGATTGTATTTTACTTATATGAGAACGGGTCCTCGCATGACCTCAGAGTCATGTCCGCCGCGTCCCTTTTGTCACGCCGCAGCGGCGTCCCGGATCCGTCCGATTGATTGTTCCCGTCCTAGCACGTCGAGAACGTCAAAAATTCCTGGCGAAACTGTGGTCCCCGTCAGGGCCGCACGAAGTGGTTGCGCGATTTTGCCCAGTTTCACGGCTTCGGAATCTGCAGCGGCCCGGACGACCGCCTCAACAACTTCTAAATTCCAGTTATCCAGCTGTTCCAGTCGCTCGGCAAGCCGTGTGAGTATCCCTTTTGCCTCGTCGGTGAGAAGCTTCTGGGCCTTATCGTCAAGAACAAGTGGCCGCGCCGCGAACAGGAATGTTGAACTGTCTGCGAGGGATATTACTGATTTTGCGCGTTCTTTCAAGCCGTTCATGGCTTTTTCAAG
>SBHH01000265.1 GCA_006226265.1 Alphaproteobacteria bacterium
TACACCCTGCAGGAAATGCTGACGGTGAAATCGGACGACGTGGCGGGCCGGACCAAGGTCTATGAGGCCATTGTCCGCGGCGATGACACATTCGAGGCCGGTATTCCGGAAAGCTTCAATGTTCTGGTCAAGGAAATGCGTTCCCTTTGCCTGAACGTCGAGTTGTCGCAGATCGGTTACTAATGCCGGACGGGCGGCGCGAAATTCGCTGCCGCCCGCCGCAACGTCACATATTTATTTCAGGCACCGATCAAGGTGCCATCCCGGGGCGCCGGGTTAAATAGGAGAGATGGTCCATGAATGAGTTGATGAACCTATTTGGTCAGCCACAGGGCACTCAGGCTTTTGACGAAATCCGTATTTCGATTGCCTCACCGGAGCGGATCCGGTCCTGGTCCTTTGGCGAGATCAAAAAGCCGGAAACCATCAATTACCGTACTTTCAAGCCGGAAAAAGACGGGCTGTTCTGTGCCCGCATCTTTGGTCCGATCAAGGATTATGAATGCCTTTGCGGCAAGTACAAGCGGATGAAATACCGCGGCATCACCTGCGAGAAATGCGGCGTTGAAGTCACGCTGTCGAAGGTTCGCCGCGAACGGATGGCTCATATCGAACTGGCTTCGCCGGTCGCGCATATCTGGTTCCTGAAATCCCTGCCGTCCCGCATTGGCCTTCTGCTCGACATGACCCTGAAGGATCTCGAACGCATTCTCTATTTCGAGAATTACGTCGTGATCGAGCCGGGCCTTTCGCCGCTGAAACAGTTCCAGCTCCTGAGCGAGGAAGAATATCTCGATGCACAGGACGAATATGGCGAGGATGCCTTCACCGCCGGGATCGGCGCCGAAGCGATCCGCGATATTCTTGCGGCGCTCGACCTTGAGGCAATCCGCGATGAAATTCGCGAGGAGATGGCGACTACCACCTCCGAAACGAAACCGCGCAAGCTCGCCAAGCGTCTCAAGATCATCGAAGCTTTCATGGAATCGGGCAACCGCCCCGAATGGATGATCCTGCAGGTCATTCCGGTCATTCCGCCGGAGTTGCGCCCGCTGGTCCCGCTCGATGGCGGCCGTTTCGCAACTTCCGATCTTAACGATCTCTATCGCCGGGTCATTAACCGGAACAATCGTCTGAAGCGGCTGATCGAGCTGCGTGCGCCGGACATTATTGTCCGCAACGAAAAGCGCATGTTGCAGGAATCTGTTGACGCCCTGTTCGACAATGGCCGCCGCGGCCGCGTCATCACCGGCGCCAACAAGCGTCCGCTGAAGTCGCTCTCTGACATGCTGAAAGGCAAGCAGGGCCGCTTCCGCCAGAACCTGCTCGGCAAGCGCGTCGACTATTCCGGCCGTTCGGTAATCGTCGTCGGGCCGGAATTGAAACTCCATCAATGCGGCCTGCCGAAGAAGATGGCGCTCGAGCTTTTCAAACCCTTCATCTATGCGAAGCTGGAACTGAAGGGCATGGCCGCGACCGTCAAGATGGCGAAGAAGCTGGTTGAAAAGGAACGCCCGGAAGTCTGGGACATCCTGGAAGAGGTGATCCGCGAGCATCCGGTTCTTCTGAACCGCGCGCCGACGCTGCACCGTCTTGGCATTCAGGCGTTCGAGCCGACCCTGATCGAGGGCAAGGCTATCCAGTTGCATCCGCTCGTCTGTACGGCCTTCAATGCCGACTTCGATGGCGACCAGATGGCCGTGCATGTGCCCCTGTCGCTTGAAGCGCAGCTTGAGGCCCGCGTTCTCATGATGTCCACCAACAACATCCTGAGTCCGGCAAGCGGCAAGCCGATCATCGTACCCAGTCAGGACATCGTTCTCGGCATTTATTACCTCACCATGAACATGGAGAACGAGCCGGGCGAAGGGATGGTCATTTCCGACGTCGCCGAGGCGCAGCACGCGATCGACAACAAGATCCTGACGCTCCATAGCAAGATCAAGACAAAGATCACTGTTGTTCAGGAAGACGGAACGGAAGTGCGTAAGCTGGTTGAGACGACGCCCGGTCGCATGCTGATCGAGGAAATCCTGCCGAAAAACGCGAAAATCAGCTTTGATCTGATCAACCGGCTCCTGACCAAGAAGGAGATCACGCAGGTGATCGACGAGGTTTACCGCCATTGCGGCCAGAAGGAGACCGTCATTTTCGCCGACCGGATCATGGGCCTCGGCTTCGCCCATGCCTGCCGCGCCGGTATCTCGTTCGGCAAGAACGACATGCAGATTCCGGAAGCCAAGGAAAAACTGGTTGAGGAAACCCGGAAACTCGCCGAGGAGTATGAGCGTCAGTATTACGACGGCCTCATCACCCAGGGTGAGAAATACAACAAGGTCATTGATGCCTGGTCGCAATGCACCGACCGCGTCGCCGACGAAATGATGAAAGTCATCGAGGCGGTGCATAAGGACGAGGATGGCCGTCAGGTCGGTATCAACTCTATCTATATGATGGCTCATTCCGGTGCCCGTGGTTCTGCGGCCCAGATGAAGCAGCTGGCCGGTATGCGCGGTCTGATGGCCAAACCCTCGGGCGAGATCATCGAAACGCCGATCATTTCCAACTTCAAGGAAGGTTTGAGCGTTCTTGAATATTTCAACTCGACCCATGGCGCCCGTAAGGGGCTGGCCGATACCGCGCTGAAGACCGCCAACTCCGGTTATCTGACCCGGCGTCTTGTCGACGTCGCACAGGACTGTGTCGTCCTTGAAGAGGATTGCGGCACTGAAAACGGCGTGACCGTCCGCGAGGTCGTTGAGGGCAGCGATATCATCGCGACTCTGAGCGAACGCCTGCTTGGCCGGACGGCGGCTGTCGATGTGATCAATCCGTCGACCGGTGATGTTCTGGTCGCGGCCGGTGAAATGTTCGATGAAGCAAGCTCGCTTCTTGCGGAAACCTCCGGCGTCGAACAGGTTTTGATCCGTTCCGTTCTGACTTGCGATACCAAGGGTGGTATCTGTGGCAAGTGCTATGGCCGTGATCTGGCTCGTGGTACCCCGGTTAATATCGGCGAGGCGGTCGGCGTTATTGCCGCCCAGTCCATCGGCGAGCCCGGCACCCAGCTCACCATGCGGACCTTCCATATCGGCGGGGCGGCACAGGTTGCGGAAATCTCCTCAATAGATGCCTCGCATGAAGGCACCATCAAGATCGAAAACCGCAATGTTGTCGTGAACAGCAGCGGTAACCCGATCGTCATGGGCCGGAACTCGGAGCTGGTGTTGGTTGATGCCAATAACCGCGAGCGGGCGCGTCACCGTATCAACTACGGTACGCGTCTTCTGGTCGATGAAGGTGATGTGGTCAAGAAAGGCGACAAGCTGGCGCAGTGGGATCCGTTCACCACGCCGGTTATCACAGAACTTGAAGGCAAGGTCAGCTATAAGGATCTGGTCGGCGGTGTTTCGATGGCCGAGCAGGTTGACGAGGCGACCGGTATTACCCGGAAAATCGTCGTTGACTGGAAATCTCAGCCGAAGGGCAGCGATTTGCGGCCCCGAATCACGCTTCGCGACGATGCGGGAGAGATTCTCACTCTGCCGAGCGGACATGAGGCCCGTTACTTCCTGCCGGTGGATGCGATCCTTTCGGTTGAGGACGGGGCGGACGTTCAGGCCGGTGATGTACTGGCCCGTATCCCGCGTGAAGGCTCGAAGACGAAGGACATCACCGGTGGTCTGCCGCGGGTGGCAGAACTCTTTGAAGCCCGCCGTCCGAAGGATCATGCGATCATTGCTGAGATCAGCGGCTATGTCGAATTCGGCAAGGATTACAAGTCCAAGCGCCGGGTTTCGATCCGGCCGGAAGACGAGAATGCTGAGCCGCTGGAGTATCTCATTCCGAAGGGCAAGCATCTGGCTGTCAACGAGGGCGACTATGTTCGCGTTGGCGACTATCTGTTGGACGGCAACCCCGCGCCGCATGACATCCTGAAGGTTCTGGGTGTCGAGGCACTGGCCAACTTCCTGATCAACGAGATCCAGGATGTCTACCGTCTGCAGGGCGTGAAGATCAACGACAAGCATATTGAAGTGATCTGCCGTCAGATGTTGCAGAAGGTTGAGATCGAACAACAGGGAGACAGCATCTTCCTGATTGGCGAACAGGTCGACCGTGAAGAGTTCGAGGAATATAACGCGAAGCTCGTGAAGGAAGGGCGCAAACCCGCCGTCGGCAGCCCGATCCTCCTTGGTATCACCAAGGCGAGCCTGCAGACGAACTCCTTCATCTCTGCGGCTTCCTTCCAGGAAACCACCCGCGTCCTCACGGAAGCCTCGGTTGCCGGCAAAAAGGACACGCTGATGGGCCTGAAGGAAAATGTCATCGTCGGCCGTCTGATCCCGGCAGGCACGGGCGCGCAGATGAACCGGCTGAAGTTGCTGGCAGCGAAGCGCGACCGGGAGCTGCAGGAAACGGCCAATGCGGCCGTCGACATGCTTGCCGAGGAGACAGCGGAGGAAAGCTCCGTCGCCGAATAAGAGAATCGCTTCGGCGGCCGACCGGAATCGGCCGCCGGAACATCCGGTTATCTAGAAACGGTGCAAGGTGACTTGCGCCGTTTTCTTATTCAGAGAAGCACCGCAGGAACGAATTTCCCCACATGCCGGAAGGAAATGTCCGCCCTTGCCTGAAAACGGTCACAAATATTGCCGAAACGGATCTCGGGAGACGGATTTTTTTACGGCTCCGGCGCATTAAGAAAAAGGCAATCTTTATGCTTGACTGGGCAGTACCTCACTCATATATTGCGCGCTCCTGACACGGAGAGTGTTTGTATATTCCGCGCGGCGTCAGGATTTTGTCAAAAAACGCGCGTGTTAAGTCTTTTCGGGTGGACGCAAAAAATCCTGACCGCGAGCAGAGCCGCAGCTGTTCGCGGCTGTGCTATTTGCGGTAAGGAACTGATAGGAAAAAGAATGCCTACTATTAATCAGCTGATTAGAAACCCCCGCAAGGCGCCGGTTTCGCGTAACAAGGTGCCGGCCATGGAAGCCTGTCCGCAGAAGCGCGGGGTTTGCACGCGTGTTTACACGACCACGCCGAAGAAGCCGAACTCGGCTCTGCGTAAAGTTGCCCGCGTCCGCCTGACGAACGGGTTTGAGGTTACAAGCTATATTCCTGGTGAAGGTCATAACCTTCAGGAGCATTCAGTTGTTCTGATCCGCGGTGGCCGCGTGAAGGACCTTCCGGGTGTTCGCTATCATATCATTCGTGGTGTTCTGGATACGCAAGGTATTGCGGACCGTCGCCAGCGCCGCTCCAAATACGGCGCGAAGAAGCCCAAGTAAGGAATTTATCGAATGTCACGTCGTCACGCAGCTGAAAAACGCGAAATTCTCCCCGATGCAAAATATGGGGATGTTGTTCTGACCAAGTTCATGAACTCCCTCATGTATGCCGGGAAGAAATCCACGGCAGAAGGCATTGTCTATGGTGCCTTTGATATCATCGAGCAGAAGACCGGCACCAACCCGGTTGAGGTTTTTCACGAAGCTCTCAACAAGGTGAAGCCGGACATCGAAGTCCGTTCCCGCCGTGTCGGTGGCGCTACCTATCAGGTGCCGGTCGAAGTGCGGTCGGAGCGGGGGCAGGCCCTGGCAATTCGCTGGTTGATTTCCAGCGCCCGCAAGCGCTCTGAGGTGACGATGGTCGACCGGCTTTCCGGCGAGCTTCTCGATGCCTCCAACGAACGCGGCGGCGCGGTCAAGAAGCGCGAGGATACGCACAAGATGGCCGAGGCCAACCGCGCCTTCGCCCATTATCGCTGGTAACAGAAATTATAACGCAAGTTTGATCTAGGATTTCGGACATGGCACGCAAAACGCCCATCGAAAAATACCGTAACATTGGGATTATGGCCCATATTGACGCCGGTAAAACCACGACCACGGAACGTATTCTGTATTACACGGGTGTGTCTCACAAAATCGGTGAGGTGCATGATGGTGCAGCAACCATGGACTGGATGGAGCAGGAGCAGGAGCGCGGTATCAC
>SBHH01000328.1 GCA_006226265.1 Alphaproteobacteria bacterium
AAAACTCCCTGGGGGCCGGGGACGCATTTTCATCACATCGGCATTTATGCCTATCGCCGGGCGTCATTGAAGCGCTTTGTCGCCCTGCCGCCCGCGCCGCTCGAGCTTCGTGAACGGCTTGAACAGCTCCGTGCCCTTGAAAACGGCATGCGCATTGATGCCGCCGTCGTTGACAGCGTGCCGCTCGGCGTCGATACTCCCGAAGATCTGGCGCGCATCCGCCAGCTATTCGCCCGCAGATAAGAAATTGGAAACTTGATCATGCCAGAGATTGATCCGGAAAATCGTATTGCCTTTCAGGGGGTTCCGGGGGCCTATGGCCATCTGTCCTGCCGCACCGTCTATCCGGATATGGAGGCGATGGCCTGCGATACCTTTGCCGATGCGCTGGCCGCCGTCCGCAACAGCGAGGCGCAGTTCGCCATGATCCCGATTGAAAATTCGCTGGGCGGCAGGGTCGCCGATATCCATCATCTCTTACCGGATTCCGGTCTTTATATTATCGGGGAGCATTTCCAGCCGGTGCAGCATCAGTTACTCGGCGTGCCGGGAACCACTCTTTCCGACGTCAAGGCGGTGCATAGTCATGAGCAGGCGCTGTCGCAATGCCGCGGCCTCATCCGTGATTTGAAGATCGAGCCGATCATACATGCAGATACGGCAGGCTCCGCCAAGATGATCGCCGAGATGGGCGACAAGACGCAGGCTTCCATTGCCTCGAGACTTGCTGGCGAGATTTATGGCCTCGACGTGCTCCGTGACCGGGTCGAGGACCGGATCGGCAATACGACCCGCTTCGTGATCCTTTCGCGAAACCGCAAGACGCCCGATCCGAAAGAGCAAAGCTGCATGACCAGCTTCGTCTTTCAGGTGCGAAGCCAGCCCGCCGCGCTCTATAAGGCGCTTGGCGGTTTTGCGACCAACGGCGTCAATGTGACCAAGCTCGAAAGCTACATCACCGACGCAAGCTTCGAGGCCGCGCAGTTCTATATCGATATCGAAGGGCATCCGGAAGAAGCGCATGTCGCACGCGCTATCGAAGAATTGCAGTTCTTCTCGGCCAAGTTGAAAGTATTAGGCGTCTATCCGAAAGACCGATATCGCAGCCAGTATGCGTCATAATTACGGTTGATTGGCGAGCCGTCGCGGACTATAAGCGCTGTCATATTTTTTCCGGCCGGCCCTTGGGTGACAGGCCCTTGTTTGGAATATTGCATTCATGTTTGACAAATTAATGAAGGATTTGGCGGCGCTTGGCCATAAACAGAAAGTTTTTTTGTTGGCCGGGGTGCTGGCGATGGCGCTTGTCGTGACCGCCTCCAACATTCTGGTGGAAATCCCGCTCAATGATTGGTTCACTTGGGGCGCGCTCTCCTATCCGGTCGCCTTTCTGGTGACCGATATTACGAACCGGACACTTGGGGTGCGCCGCGCGCGCTACGTGGTAATCGTAGGATTTTTCTTCGCGGTTATCCTGTCGCTTCTGTTCGCCAATCCGCGAATCGCCCTCGCCTCCGGTACGGCCTTTTTGACAGCCCAGCTTCTCGATATCCTGATTTTCGACCGGTTGCGGCGGCAGAGCTGGTGGAAAGCGCCGGTCGCTTCCTCCGTCATTGCCTCTTTTATTGACACGGTGATGTTCTTCAGTCTTGCCTTCGCCTTTACGGGTCTTCCCTGGGCAACCTGGGCGCTCGGTGACTACGGGGCAAAGCTGATCATGGTGGCGGTCCTGATCCTGCCGTTCCGTGGCCTGATCCGGATTACAGATCCGCTGACCCTCGCGCCTGCCGCGCGCTAAGACAAAAGTTTTATTCGGCCTCGGCCCAGGCCTTCGCCAGTTGATGGGCGAGGGCCATGGGCGCCGCAATGCGAAAACCCGTCCCGTTATTCTCGCCTTTCAGCATCTGCCGCACCTGATCGCGATGGAACCAGCGCGCATCTTTCAGTTCGGTGTGATCGACGGTAATCTTGGTGCTGGTTGCCTCAGCAATACAGCCGATCATCAGCGATGATGGATAGGGCCAGGGCTGGGAAGAATGATAGCGCACCTCGCCGGTCGTGATGCCTGTTTCCTCCAGCACTTCGCGGCGGACGGCCTGCTCGATCGTCTCGCCGGGCTCGATAAAGCCCGCAAGGCAGGAATAGAAATCGCCCGGAAAATTGATGCCTTGCCCCAGCAGGCATTCATCGCCCCGCGTGACCATCATGATGGCGACCGGATCGGTTCGCGGAAAATGCATGGCATTGCAGTCTTCATTGCTGCAGCGGCGGGAATAGCCCATCTCCCGCGCGATCGTTTTCGATCCGCAGACGGCGCAGAAGCCATGCCGGTTATGCCAGTCGATCATCGAGCGGGCCTGCGCAAGCGCAGCTGATTCCCAGGGTTCCAGCTGCGGCGCGATGGAGCGGACGTCGATGAACTTGCCCCAGTCCGGCGCTGGCGGCTGGCGCGGATTATCCATGGCCGAAACATCAATCGCGAAATGGCAGATATCGTCGGCAATCCCGAGGAAGACAAAGGCTGCGGTCGCGTCGATAAAGGGACGGACCTCCTCGCCCGAACGCCAGTCTATGGCGCCACCGGTTTTTAGGTCGATCAAGGCTTTTAACTGGTAGAGCGGCAGGAAACGGCTTGCCGAATCATTCAGCTTTTCCTGTAACCAGTCGGAATTGGAACGTAAATGTGAGGCGCGGTCGAAACGACTACCGGTAAAAACGAGAGGCTGTGTCATGGGCGGAAGAGTGTCACATGTTTTTCTGAACTGCAATCGGCAAGCTGCAAAAATATGAACGATCGTTCCAGTTTGGGGCGGATTTTCTTCAAAAAAGGGCTTGCTTCTCCCCTCCATCTGCATGATATAGGCGGTGGAAGGCTGGCGGTGGGCGTGCCCCTCGCCAACCCGGTCAGGTCCGGAAGGAAGCAGCCGTAACGAGTTTCGGCGCGGGTCATTGCCAGTCTTCTTATTCTCCCTCTTTTAAAAATCGTTCCGTCTCGATCCGTCATGCGGTTGTCTGTTGTTATTTAGGGCGGCTCTGCATATGATCGAGGCATGTCAAGCGAGCCCTCCAAAAGCCCTTACCGCGTTCTTGCCCGGAAATATCGCCCGTCCAATTTTGACGAGCTGATCGGCCATGAGGCGATGGTGCGCACCCTCTCCAATGCGCTGGAGGCGGGACGGCTGGCCCATGCCTTCATCCTGACGGGGACGCGCGGGATCGGCAAGACGACGACGGCGCGCATCATTGCGCGTGGGCTTAACTGCACGGGTGCAGACGGCACCGGCGGGCCGACCATTTCCCCTTGTGGAGTTTGCGATAACTGCCGCGCTATTGCTGAAGACCGGCATCAGGACGTGATGGAGATGGATGCGGCGAGCCGGACGGGCGTGGATGATGTTCGCGAACTGATTGACGGGGTGCGCTATCTGCCGGTCACTGCCCGCTTCAAAATCTACATCATCGACGAAGTGCATATGCTTTCCAAGAACGCGTTCAATGCGCTTCTGAAGACGCTGGAAGAACCGCCGGAGCATGTGAAGTTCATTTTTGCAACGACGGAAATCCGGAAAATTCCGGTGACGGTTCTTTCGCGCTGTCAGCGCTTCGATCTGAAGCGCGTGGACGGGGAGACGCTCGCCAAGTATTTCGCGACCATCGCCGAAAAAGAACAGGCGAAGATCGATTCCGATGCGCTTTCCCTGATTGCGCGCGCCGCGGAAGGCTCGGTCCGCGATGGTCTCTCGCTTCTTGATCAGGCGATTGCCCATGGCGATGGCACGGTCTCGGCGGAGCAGGTGCGCGATATGCTGGGTCTTGCCGACCGGACGCAAATTCTCGATCTCCTGAACTTGCTGATGGAAGGGGATATCAAGGCCGCGCTCGCGCTCCTTCGCGGGCAGTATGACAGTGGCGCCGATCCGGTCGTGGTGATGCAGGACCTGTTGGAACTGACCCACTGGCTGACCGCATTAAAGGTAACGCCGGAGGCCGCGAATAATGTCGCGATGGCGGGCGCCGATGTGACCCGTGGACAGGAAATGTCAGGGCGGCTCTCCATGCCGGTGCTGGCCCGTGCCTGGCAAATGCTGTTAAAAGGGCTGGATGAAGTTCGGGGCGCACCCATGCCGCTTGCGGCCGCCGAAATGGTGCTGATCCGCCTGGCTTACGTGAGCGAACTGCCCTCGCCGGAGGAACTCGCGAAGAAAATCACCTCAGGCGAAGGAGCTGGCCGATCCGGCGCGCCTGCCGGAAACGGTGCGGCTGCACCCTCCGCCCCGGTTGCCTCCAGCCAGTCGGCCCCACCAAGGGCGATGGAAACTTCATCGCCTGCGCCCCGCACAGGCGGCAGCGGCGGTGCGCGCACGGCAACCGCAATGGCCTATTCCGAAGCCCCCGCAGCCGCGAGGGAAGACGCGCCAAAAAACCATCTTTCGCTGGTTGCCCGGAACGATGCCTTGCCCGAAAAGACGCTGGAGCCCGAAATCGCGCAGGAGGCCTTAAAAAAACCTTCGATGCCGCAATCGCTTCAGGATGTCGCCAACCTTCTGTCGGAGCGAAAGGACATTACCCTTAAAGGTGAAGTGCTGAATTTCATGCGGCTGGTCGCGTTTGAACCGGGCCGGATCGAATTTGCGCCTGCCTCCGGTGCGGCGGCCGATCTTGCGGCACGGCTCTCCCTTCGCTTGAAAGAACTGACGGGCCAGCATTGGGCCATTACGAAAAATGAAAATGTGGATGGTCGTGCGACCCTGGCGGAGCAGCGCGAAAGCGACCGTGCCGCTGCCATCGACGCCATGGAGCATCACCCGATGGTGCAGAATATCAGGGCTCTTTTCCCGGATGCGAGCATTCGCGAAATCCGCGACCTCGGCCCTTCCCTTGACATGATGCCGGAAGACAACATATCCGGTGAAGACGACAGCGACGACGGAGAAGACCTCGTATGAAGAACCTTGGCAATCTGATGAAGCAGGCCAAAGAAATGCAGAGCCGCATGGTGGAGATGCAGCAGTCCCTCGAAAGTCATGAGGTGACGGGTGTTTCCGGCGGCGGCATGGTGTCCGTCACGCTGAACGGCAAGGGTGAGATGCGGAAGCTGAGCGTCGATCCTTCGCTTGTCGATCCGGAAGACAAGGAAGTGATGGAAGATCTGATTATCGCCGCCCATGCCGATGCCCGCGCCAAGGTCAATGCCTATTCCGCCGAAAAGATGAAGGAAATGACCGGCGGCCTGCAACTGCCGCCTGGCATGCAGATGCCCTTCTGAACCGGGGCGGTTTAAAAGCCGATGGCCCAGTCCGAAATTGACCGTCTTATCCAGCTCCTCTCGAAGCTGCCGGGGCTTGGGCCCCGCTCGGCCCGGCGCGCGACGCTCTATCTGATCAGCCGCAGGGAAAGCCTGCTGGCCCCGCTCGGGCAAGCCATGGCGGATGCCGCGGCCAACGTGAAGACCTGCGGAGTTTGCGGCAATCTCGATACTACGGACCCTTGCGCGATCTGCGGTGATAACAAGCGCGATGCCTCGCTCCTCTGCGTGGTGGAGGATGTCTCCGATCTCTGGGCGCTGGAGCGCTCGGCGGCCTTCGGCGGGCGCTATCATGTCTTGGGGGGCACCCTTTCGGCCCTCGACGGGATCGGCCCGGACGAGCTCAATATCGAAAGCCTGATCTCGCGGGTTGAGGCAGGCGGCATCTCGGAAGTGATCCTCGCCCTCAACGCGACGGTAGATGGTCAGACGACGGCGCATTATCTCTCCGACCGGCTGCTGGAGGCCGGGGTGCAGATCACCCGTCTTGCCCATGGCGTGCCGGTGGGCGGGGAACTTGACTATCTCGATGACGGAACCCTGTCGGCGGCCCTGAAATCCCGCCGATCCATGGGCTGAGGTCAGCCCTGGCTTTCCACCTGCCGGGGCGCTTCAGTGACCGGGGAGGAGAGAAGGTCCTCGTTATCTTCCTCACCCAGCTGCAAATCCTCGATCTTTTCGGCGCGGCTCA